>URAI01000098.1 GCA_900545725.1 uncultured Eubacterium sp. | reverse complement strand
TTTCACTTGAAGGAAAAGTTGCTTTAGTTACAGGTGCTTCTTATGGTATCGGTTTCGCTATCGCTAGCGGTATGGCTAAGGCTGGTGCAACAATCGTTTTCAACGATATTAAGCAGGAATTAGTAGATAAGGGACTTGCAGCATATAAGGAAGCAGGAATTGATGCTCACGGATATGTATGTGATGTTACAGACGAAGCTAAGGTTAATGAGACAGTTGAAAAAATTACAAAGGAAGTTGGACCAATCGATATCCTTGTAAACAACGCTGGTATCATTAAGAGAATTCCTATGTGCGATATGACAGCAGAACAGTTCAGACAGGTTATTGATGTTGACCTTAATGCTCCATTTATCGTATCTAAGGCAGTTATTCCTTCAATGATCGAAAGAAAGCATGGTAAGATTATTAATATCTGTTCTATGATGTCAGAATTAGGTCGTGAAACAGTTTCAGCATACGCTGCAGCTAAGGGCGGTCTTAAGATGTTAACAAGAAACATCTGTTCTGAATACGGTAAGTATAACATCCAGTGTAATGGTATTGGACCTGGATACATTGAAACACCTCAGACAGCTCCACTTAGAGAGCGTCAGCCAGATGGTTCAAGACATCCATTTGATTCATTTATCGTTGCAAAGACACCTGCTGAAAGATGGTTAAAGCCAGAAGAATTAGCAGGCCCAGCTGTATTCCTTGCTTCAGAAGCATCAGATGCAGTAAATGGACATATTCTTTATGTTGATGGTGGTATCTTAGCTTATATTGGTAAGCAGCCACAGTAATATATCATTAATATTATGATAAAATACATAATAAATATGATTGATAATTCTATATAAAAAGCTATGGTATATACAGACTTAATTGTGAGTATATACCATAGCTTTTTTAATGTTATAAATTTATATTTTTATACACAAATAATTTATAATATAGTTCTATACGGATATAATTATTCTTCTGTTCTAAGACGTACAATGTTACGGGCACTACGTTTATTTTCATCAACAATCTCTGCATAATGTCTTCTTGTAGTATTGACATCTTTATGTCCCAATACATCGGCTACAAGATAAATATCTTTACTTGCCTGATAAAGATTTGTGCCATATGTACTCCTAAGTTTGTGAGGCGTTATATGTTTAACAGTAGTAACAGTAGAAGCATACTTTTTTACAAGTAATTCCACTGAACGTACACATAATCTTTTATTTTTAGCCGATATAAATAAAGCATTTTCATGTCCCGGTTCAGTTGTAAGATTCTTTCTTTCCTCCATATAGTCAAGAAGAGCATTGCGAACTTCATCACCAAAATATACAAAGCTTTCAGAGCCACCTTTTCTTACTACCTTAATTCTATCATTATCAAAATCAACATCGTTAATATCAAGTCCTACACATTCAGATACTCGGATACCGGTTCCTAACATTAATGTAAGTAGTGCAAGATCACGGCATTTTAATTTATCATGTCTTTTTAACTGATTATCAGTAAGCTTATTGCCTGATTCAACATTATCAAGGAACTCCGCAACCTCATTGATATCCAGTCGTGTAATTGCCTTATCGTGAATTTTAGGCATATCAACCTTAAGAGTAGGATTAGCATTAATAAGCTCATATCTATAATAATATGCATAAAATCTCCTTAAAGAACATAATTTTCTTTTGGCAGCACGTTCTGAATTGCTTACTTCATGACCATTTTTATTATATAGCTTAACATATCTTAAATAATCTGAAATATCCTGACCACGAAGCTTCTCAATGTCACGTTCCGTAAAATCAGAAATTTTATAATTCTTATATTGAGGATATTCATTTATTAAAAATTCAAAAAATCCTTTAATATCCATTGCGTAAGCAATCTTGGTACGCGGTTGTTTGGAATATTCAAGACTGTTAAAATATTCTGTACAAAACGGTGGTAATATCTTTAGTAGTTCATTTAGTTTTTTTGTGTATTTTATGTTTTGTTGTTCAGCATAAGTTTTTGTTTCTGCCATAAAAATACCTCCAAAATATTGAATAAAGCAGTGTGGGTAAAAAATATTTTCCGCCACACACAACTTCGCTAAACGCAAGTTTAACGAAGTTGTGTGTGCCTATTTAATAAAAACTTCGTATTATAAGATTTTATCGAAGTTTTTATTAAATAATTATCTATTTTATATATTTACTTTGCAACAAGTTTTCCATTATAAAGCATACGTGCTACTATATTAATATTAAACTGCTTTTGATATTGTTTTATTTTATTAAGTTCATTCTCAGTTATTATAGAGATGCATATTCCTGTATGTTCATTACGTCCGCATCTTCCGGCTCTGTGAAGATATTCTTTAGAATCCTCTGGGAGATTAACATTAATAATCATATCAACATTATCAATCTGTAAGCCTCGGGCTGCAACATCTGTTGCAAGAAGATAGCTGATTCTGCCATCTTTAAAATCGTTTATTGCATTACGTTTGCTGAATTTATCAGAATTACCTGATAATGAACCTACATTATAATTATGATATTGCAGTTTCTGTAAGGACTCTTCTAAATCATATCTGCTATTAATAAATATCATAGCTTTCTCAGGCTTGCCTGCTTTTATTATCTTTCTTAATGTCTCTATACGCTCACGACGGTCGGAAATTATATAATAATGTTTAATTGTTTTAGGTATAATATCCTTTTCATTGGTATCTTTAGAAATATCTAAAAATACTGGATTATATGCCAGTTGATTGGCTGTCTTTCTTGTTTTTTTATCGATACTTGCAGAAAACATAAGAATCTGTGTATATTTCATTAAAGATTTTCTGATAGTGATTACGCTTTCATAGTAGGTTTTATCAATTAATCTGTCAGCTTCATCTATTATAAGAAACTTAACATCATGTACTCTAAGTTTCTTCATCTTTATAAGCTGTAATATACGCGCAGGTGTACCTACTACAATTGATGGCTTAGTCTTAAGTGAATCAATCTGTCTGTTAATATTACCATCACCGATAAGAAATAGACTGCTATATGGCAGTTCAGAATTCTTACACAATATATCAATCTGTTTACATACCTGTATCGCAAGCTCCTGTGTAGGAACAAGTATTAATGCCTGAATATATTTGCTATCAGGAATTAACTGTGATATAACAGGAAGCAGATATGCAAGAGTCTTACCTGAACCGGTACTTGAACATGCTATTAAGTCTTTTTTATTCATTATATGTTTATATGAATGAATCTGTATAGGTGTAGGCTGCGTAATATTCTGTTTTTCTAAGCCATTAATAAGTTTGTCTGATAAATTAATATCTTTAAATGTCATATAATTGTACCTCATTTATAATATGCTATATAGCTGCCACAATAATAACCCAAATTATAGTAAAAATACATGCGATTAATATTCTATTAATCATTCATTAATACTATAATGCTGTAATATAATTGATATCATCTGCTATATTTGTATATATATTGGTTATATAATTATTTTGTATAATTATAATATTGTTATAATTATCTAACCGATATATTATATTATAACGTATTATGTCAATATATAACAATGTGTTAAAAGATCTGTTCCATAAATATCCTGCTATCACTTATCTGTATAATAATATATGATTATAGTATCGCCGGCATATATTGTATCACCATCTATATTGTTAAGATGCTTTAAAGAATTGATATATGATGTTATATTTTCTGTACCATTATTATATCTGTCTGCTATACTCCATAAGGTATCATCCTTATTAACTTGTATATTCATATAATACCTTCCTGAATACATATTACTCTGCTCTATATCGTTATTATTACCAGTTGTAACAGAACCACTTACAATCACAATGCTCAGCCACATAAATATAATCAGTGTTGTCAATGCAATACATATTTTAATTATATCAATATTCTTAATAATATAATTAAATCTGTTGTAATTATCATCCTCTTCATAGTAAATAGCTTCACGTCTGTTATTAATAATATTACACTTTTTCATTATATTAAACCTCCATATCTTAAAATATATCTTACAAACATTTGTTCTTTTATTGGAATTATAGTACGTGAACAAATGTTTGTCAATATAAATCGAACATATTTTCAGAACAATTTTTCGGAAAATTTGTTTGATTTTTAAATCTGAATATGATATTATTTATGTAGTAATATATGGTTTTTTACCTTTTTATACTAAAAATAAGTGGCGGAACTTATTATACAAAGTTTATACTGAGCATACATACCAATTATTACATATAATCCAATGCGATGGTTTGACAGGATAATTATGATAATACATACCAGTTATGAAAATAGCAGCATACATAGTCAATTACTCCTGTTCATTTCCTATTATCTATAATATCTATTCTGGCAATAAGGTTATATTTATATCAGGTTCGGTATTAGTGTGTTCATATATTTTTTAATATTTTTAGAATTGTATTATGTGCTCCTGATACATTCTTCATACTTAGATAAGGGCACAGAAATGAGGTTATTATGACATACGGCAGAATTACAAAGAAACAGACCGAGATACTTGATTATATAAAGTCACATATACTTAATAAGGGATATCCACCTTCAGTAAGGGACATTGGACTTGCAGTTAATCTTAAGTCTACTTCCTCTGTTCATTCACATCTTGAGACTCTTGAAAAGAATGGTTATATACGACGTGATCCGACTAAGCCACGGACTATTGAGATTATTGATGATAATTTTAATTTGACAAGACGCGAGATGGTCAATGTTCCGGTTATTGGACAGGTTGCTGCCGGTCAGCCGTTACTTGCTGTTGAGAATATTACAGGATATTTTCCTATTCCTGCTGAGTATCTTCCTAATGAAGAGACATTTATGCTTAATGTTAAAGGTAACAGTATGATTAATGCAGGAATTAATGATGGAGATCAGATTATTGTAGCCAAGAGACCTGTTGCCAATAATGGTGATATTGTTGTAGCACTTGTCAATGATTCAGCAACGGTCAAGAGATTCTATAAAGAAGATGATTGTATAAGATTACAGCCTGAGAATGATACTATGGAACCAATTATAGTTGATGATTGCGATATTCTTGGTAAAGTAATCGGTCTTTTACGTCTTAATATGGATTAATTGGATACTGACTGATTTAATTTTTAATATTTATTTATTCAAATCAGGAAAATTTTAAGATAAAAATAAGTGGAACAGATAACCATCTAAAAAGATTAGCTGTTCCACTTATTGGCATATGTATATTTATCCGGAATATACATATGTATTAATATAATTTATGCTTTAACAGAATTTCTAAAAAGCTTCATTTAATATTTTAATACTTAAAATATTATCTTAATACTTAAAAAACTGAATATTTTTGTAATTTAGACATATTTGTATAGTATCTTAAACTTGCTAATTTACATCATTATATTTCAGAAGCTTCTACTGTTATTCCATCACTCCATACCTTTTCAAGGTTATAGAACTGTCTGTCATCTCTTGAAAATACGTGTACAATTACATCTTCATAATCAAGTAATATCCATGATGCTGAATTATATCCTTCAACTTTGGGCTCTATATATCCTGCCTTGCCCATCTTTTCTTCTATATTATCAACTAATGCCTGAATCTGATTAGGATTAGAACCATTAGCAATAACAAAATAATCTGATATTACTGATATATTACTGATATCAATAACTCTGATGTCTTCAGCTTTTTTATCATTTAAAGCATCAACAATAATTTTTATCATTTCTTTTGATTTAGTATCTGCCATATATCCTCCAATATATTGTTTTATTAATTTTAGCAATAATTTTCTTAGAATTTATAAATTTAAAATATAACTGCATGCATCCCTTAGTAAAATATTTTTGTAGAACTCATAAGTTGCAATTGTAGCAGGATCAATTGTAGCATGTTTTTTATTAAGATAATCTAATGTATCCTTTGTAATTTCATATATTGTCTCATTAATATTTTTAAATGCTATGCTTCTTATCTTATCAAGATCATCTGCCTTATTGCGGTATGGCTCTATATAATCTGCCACAAAAATAATCTTTTCAAGCATTGTCATATCAGCTCTGCCTGTTGTATGATATTTAATTGCATCACATATATTTTTATCATTAATATTGTATATACTTGAGGCATAAAATGCACCCAGCTTTGAATGTAAAAGATATGGGCTTGTTCTCTCACTAGGAGATATCTCAATGCCATTTTCCTCACATTCTTTAATCTTTTGTTCATCAGGAACACACTTTGCACAGTCATGTAATAAACCTGCTATATAAGCTGACTGCATGTCAATATCATATCTCATTGCCAGACATGCAGCCGTATCAGCTACACCAAGTGTATGTTTATATCTTTGCTTATCTTTTTTTAGTGCTTTTTTTACCTGTTTTCTCAAAGATTCGATGTATTCGTTATCCATAAAAACCTCATTTCCGAGCAATTATTTTATAATAAAGTGAAGAAATTATTTATTTTATATGTCATAAGAAGCTGATTGTCATGTCTGGCATACTGTATGATTGACAATTTATTCTGCGTTATTTAACTGAATGTTATTGGTATAGTATACCAGAAACATTCAGTCATACTTATTACATTTTATATAAATCATTTCTTATTATATAATCTGAAACACCCTTTGGAACCATCTCTGATATATCCTGATTGTTTCTTATTGCAGTTCTTATTGAAGTGGAGCTGAAAGGAAGCTCAGGTACATTGATAAAATGTATTACTGCACCGTATTCCTTTTCAAGTAAATGTTTTTTCTCCATAAGCACAGACATATTTTTATTATCTCTGTTAGCAGCCAGAAGAGTACAATGTGAACATATAATATCCGGTCTTTTCCATTTATCAAGATATAAAAGTGAATCTGCTCCTATTATAAAATAGATGCTTTTAAATTTATCTGATATTTCAAGTAAAGTATCTGATGTATATGTGTAACCTTTACGTTCTATTTCCATAGTTGAAAGCTTCATAAAAGGATACTGCTGTATTGCTGCTTCAACCATATTACATCTGTCAGATGCTGCTATAACATCTGTAACATCCTTATATGAAGCAGGATTGCCCGATGGCATGACATATATTAATGGTATATCAAATTGTTCATGTGCAAGCCTTGCAATCTCTATATGCCCGTTATGGATAGGATTAAATGTTCCACCAAGAATACCTACTGTTTGCCCGTCCATTATTGTTCTGCTTTCTTCTTTTTAGCCGGTGGAAGTTCGATTTTTCTCTTTTTTTCGTCCTTTGCTTCTTTGTAAAGAACAATCTTTTTTCCGATAACCTGTACGACCTGTGAACGTGTTCTTTCGGATACAATTGCAGCTATTTCCTTAGGATCATCTGCACAGTTTTGTAATACGTTAATCTTTATTAATTCACGTGCTTCTAATGCTTCTGCTATTGCCTTAGTATTTTCAGGTGTAAGACTTGCCTTACCTAACTGGAATATAGGGTCAATATTCATTGCAAGGCTCTTCAAATATGCACGCTGTTTTGTTGTCATTTTCTCCATATATACTCTCCATTCTATTAATCGTAATAATCAAATTCAAGGTATTCACCAACACGGACTGTATCACCTTCTTCAATGCCCAAATCCTTAAGCTGGTCTAATATTCCATTTTCACGCATAAAACGCTGGAAGAAGCTGAAGCCTTTCTCTGATTCAAGATTAGTATAACCTAACATTCTGTCAACTCGTGGACCTTCAACAATATATACTCCGTCTCCATCCTTTGTTACCGATACAGCTTCTTCAGAAGAATAGTACATTTCTGTAATATCCATCTCCTTCTCGAATACAACCGGTTCTTCTGCCATAGTATCAAGAAGTCCTCTTACAGCATATAAAAGCTCTTTTACACCCTGTCCGCTTACTGCTGAAATTGGATATACCTTTATTCCTTTAGGTTCAAATTCATTTCTTAATTTATCAATTGGACTTTCTGAACCATCATCATATAATGCATCAATTTTATTAGCAGCTATAACCTGAGGCCTTTTTAATAATGTCGGATTATATGCTTCTAATTCAGCATTGATTGCATTAATATCGGCAACAGGATCTCTTCCTTCCACAGAAGCTGCATCAACCATATGGATTATTACCTTTGTTCTTTCTATATGACGTAAAAATTCATGTCCAAGTCCAACACCTTCTGAAGCACCTTCTATAAGACCCGGAATATCTGCAATAACAAAACCCTTACTTCCATCTAAATCAACAACACCAAGATTAGGATTAAGTGTTGTAAAATGATAGTTAGCAATCTTAGGTCTTGCATTTGTTACTCTTGAAAGAAGTGTTGACTTACCTACGTTAGGAAAACCGACAAGCCCGACATCAGCTATAACCTTAAGCTCTAATCTGACCCATCTTTCCTGTGCATCCTGTCCCGGCTGGGCATACTGTGGAGCTTGCATTGTAGCTGTAGCATAATTCATGTTACCTTTACCGCCTCTGCCGCCTTTTAATATTGTTTCACGCATATTTCCGCTAGACATGTCAGCGATAACTTTACCTGTTTCATCATCAACAAGGACATATCTTCCCTTGTCATCAATTCTAATAGCGTCTCCTTCTTTATTCGCTGGTCGACCATGTTCAGTTAATAATTCAA
>URAI01000097.1 GCA_900545725.1 uncultured Eubacterium sp. | reverse complement strand
TAATTTTATTTATATGCAATATCAATTAATAAAATATTGAAACTTACAGAAAATGACTTTTAAAGTAGGATAAATTATTTTATAATATAAGATATACAACAGAAATGGAGTTAATTATTTATGAAAAATGAATCAAATAAGAAGTACATATACAATGTAATAAGTGTATTGATTGTTATACTTTTATCAATATCTTTCTTTTTTGTACTATTAAGATTCGATGCGATTACTAATGCCTTTTATAAGGTGATGGGGGTCTTATCACCATTTATAATAGGTGCTGCAATAGCATATATAATGGCACCGGTATGTAATATGATTGAGAAAGCATTTTTAAAAATTCTTAAAAAAATAAAAAATGAGAGCCGGAAAGAAAGTATTGCACAGGGTATGGGCGTATTTTTTGGAATGGTTATATTCTGTGTTATTATATATGTAATAGTAATGGTAATCGTTCCACAGATTATTAACAGTATAGTTAAGCTTGTACAGATTATGCCTGACAGTGTAGCACAGATGATTCAGTGGCTTCAGGATAAGCTTGCAGCTAATCAGAAGCTGTTAGGACAGTCAAGACAGCTCATTGATAAGGTCTATGGTTTTATACAGAACTGGATGTCTAATGATTTGTTATCATTATTGCAGAATGTGGCAGGCGGTTTATCAACAAGTCTTATGAATGTATTTACATTTGTTATGGATATAATAATGGGACTGATTGTGGCAATATATATGCTTATATCAAGAAAGAAGCTGTTAAGACAGTTTAAGCTTGTCTTATATAGTATCTTTAAAAAGGAAACTGCAGATTCAATTAAAGAAGAATTGAAGTTTGTTGATAAGGTTTTTAGCGGGTTTATAAATGGCAAGATTGTGGATTCAGCTATTGTAGCAGTTCTGTGTTATATCGGAATGATGGTATTCAGGGTATTTTCTTCAAGCTCTAATCTTATGAGCGAGATGCTGATAGCTGTTATCATAGGTGTATTTAATATAATACCATTTTTTGGCTGGTATGTGGGGCTGATTCTTGCGGCATTATTTACATTAATGGTTAATCCGGCACAGTGTATATATCTTATAATATTTGATATAATACTTATGCAGATTGATGCCAATGTAATTAGTCCTAAGATATTAGGTAACACAACAGGTCTTTCAAGCTTCTGGGTATTATTTGCCATACTTTTCTTTGGTGGAGTGTTTGGATTCTTCGGAATGCTTATAGGTGTACCAATATTTGCGGTTATATATCATTTTATTAAAAAGCTTGTAACAACAGGTCTGAAAAAGAGAGGCAGACAGGATATGCTTGAGGAATATGATAAAGAATATCCGGAAAAAGAGGTATAATAGACCGGTATATAAATAATAATCGGAGACATTAAATGAAAGTTATAAATGAACATATTAAAAGTGGAGAATATTCAAGTACCTATCTTATATATGGAGAAGAAGATTATTTAAAAAGACAGTACAAGGATAAGCTTAAGGAAGCCATAATAGGCGAAGATACAATGAATTATTCATATTATGAGGATAAAGATTGTGTTGTAAAAGACATAATAGATATGGGAAATACTTTACCATTTTTTGCAGAAAAGAGACTAATAGTCGTTGAAAACAGTGGATTTTTTAAAGCGTCTAATGAGGAGCTGGCAGATTATGTTAAGAATATCCCTGATTATTTGATAATTGTATTTATTGAGAATGAAATAGATAAGAGAAATAAATTATATAAAGCAGTTAATTCCAATGGTTATGTCTGTGAAATGAAGCAGCAGCCGACATCAGTTCTTATTAAATGGATTGCCGGTATTTTAAAAAGAGAACAAAAGACGATAGACCGTCAGGCAGTTGATTTACTGCTTTCCAAGACCGGGGCAGGTATGGATAATATAAGAAGTGAGCTTGATAAGCTTATAAGCTATTGTATGGAAAAGGAACAGATAATAGCAGAGGATGTTGAGGCGGTGTGCACAACACAGACTGTAAGCAGGATATTTGACATGATAACTGCAATTGCAACAAAAAGACAGCATCAGGCACTTGAATTGTATTATGACCTTCTTACATTAAAAGAACCACCGATGAGAATATTATATCTTATAGTAAGGCAGTTCAACGGATTATTGCAGGTCAAGGAAGCTCTTGCAGATGGCAGGGGCAATGCACAGATTGCGTCTGAGATGGGAGTGGCACCTTTTATAGTAGGTAAATATGTTACTCAGGCAAAATATTTTTCAATTGAGCAGATAAAGGATGCGTTAAAAGACTGCGTAGATACTGAAGAAGCTGTTAAAAATGGTAAGCTTGACGATAAGATGGGAGTTGAGCTTATTATAATAAAATATAGTAAAAAATAAGCAAATAAAAAACCGATGCGAGTGGGTGACAGCATCGGTTTTGTTATTTGCTTATTTTAAGAAAAATTATGCTAAAGCGTTTACAGCCTTAGTTAAACGTGAAACTTTTCTTGCGGCTGTATTCTTGTGGAAGATTCCCTTAGAAGTAGCCTTAGAAATTTCTGCAATAGCTACAGGTAAAGCTTCCTGAGCAGCAGCCTTATCGTTAGCAGCAACAGCAGCCTCTACCTTCTTAATATAAGTCTTTACTCTAGACTTAACAGCCTTATTTCTTTCTGTTCTAGTCTTTGTTGTTAATACTCTCTTCTTAGCAGATTTAATGTTAGCCAATCCGTACACCTCCAAAATATTATTTATTAAAATTCATTTTATCTGTTTTGCATTAAAGCCGGACACGGACGTTCTAATGTAAACATACTATGATATTTTATCCGATAGAATAGTTTATGTCAATAAGTTTTGATGTTTTTCTTGAAATAATAATGTGATGAAGTGAAAAGTTTGTTTCTGCTTCATAAAATGGAAGCAGGGACTGTTGACATATAAGTATGATAAATGCTATACTTTTAAAGAAGTGGATAAACTCAGGGGTAGTAAAGGTTTCGACAGGGGTTTTGAAGCTGGTGAAGCTATTCGCAGGTGATGCGTCAAATCACAAACTTAAATATAAACGCTGAAGATAATTTAGCATACGCTGCCTAATGGCAGCAGTCTGACCTAGAGCACTCACACTTTAGGATCCAGGCTTCGACTATGTGAGAAACGACTTTGACAAAGCTTTGAGTCATTGGGCGTATTATGAAGCTACTGAAAGTATTGGGGTGTTGGTTTCCTGATACCAGAGGGAATGAGGGCTTGCCCACAATAATCAACTATAATAGTAGAAGAACAGTGAATGGGCTTTTGGACACGGGTTCGACTCCCGTCTACTCCACTAAGGGAAATGCTTGAAAATGCGATATTTTCGGCATTTCTTTTTTTATGCAGGTAAAAAAATTACCGTTTTACACCGTTTAGGGTCGTTTCAGACCAAAATAAATGGGGTCAGAATTGGTGTCAAAATAAATATTAGGAATGTATGACAATCTGGTTTGAATCCGGTCTTCTTTCAAAACCGTAAAAGTAGGGTGTGTAGAAAATTTTTCTACATACTCTAAAATAATATTAAATACATTTTTTCTACTGGTGTAACAGCTTGTATTTATGAACGTTAGAAGATATGTATAAAATAAAAGGAGCGGTATAGTGCAAAATTACTATGGATAGAGCTTTAAATGCGATATAAGGTTATATATGCAAGATGTTTTTCTTTGTGAAAAGTATACATTTTTTTTTTTTTTTATGTTGCAATTTGAACAATTCTGTGATATATTTAACAAAACTTTTCAGATGAAAGATTGTGATTTCCGTGAGATAATAGATTTTTCACGGCTATTTTCACGGTTATTTACAATGTGATTCAGAAAAAGTTAATTATTACTAATAAAACAAAAGAAGGGAAAACTATATGGCAAAGATTAAAAAATGGATAGGTAATTTAAAAGTTGCAGCGAAATTGAAGGTATATCGGATGTCGGTATTAGTTATGACAGCGTTTTTCGTACTGGTGGCACTTGTATCGACATTAATGATTCGTTCGAATATACGTCATATTACGGAAGTGTGGTCTCCTTCACTTGAGTATCTGCAGGAATTAGAAACAATGACTGCTAAGTATAGAATCAAGCAGTATCAGCATCTTGTAGAATCAGATGTCGCAGCTATGGCTACGTGTGAAAAAGAAAATGATAATATAGAAAGTCAGATTAAAGACGCGACAGCTAAGTTAGGTGAGATAATTAATTCAAATAAGAAAGCACAGCAAGGAAAAGCCGATTACGAAAAGGCAACTTCTGCGTGGGAAGAATACTTATCAACTTCAGATGAAGTATACAAATTGAGTAGAGATAATAAACAGGCTGAAGCAGCGAGGATTATGATCGGAAGTGCATATGAAAGCTATATGTCATTTGTAAAACAATTAAGTATATTACATGATGATTTCTAGGTGGAATTAGATAATGCGAAAACACTTGCCAACATCTGTACTATTATTATTATTATTGTCATTATTGTAACAGGAATCATGATTGCAGTAGTTGCAACAGTTATCGGAAAGATAATTACAGATTCAATAACAGAACCGGTACAGCAGATAGATGCAGCAGTTGCCAGTCTTAGAAAAGGTGAACTGTCTAATATAGAAATGCTTACTTACGAATCAGATGATGAGTTCGGAGATACAATAAGAATGCTGAAAGAAGCAATGAATATTCTTTCAGATTATGTCCGTGAGATTTCTCAGGAGGTTAAATTGATAGCTCAGGGTGATTTGACAAGAAATGGTGATGATATTACACCGTTTCTGGGTGATTTTTCAGAATTGAAAGAGTCACTTGTATATATTTTAAAACGATTTAACAGTACATTGTCAGAAATTAGCGGTATTGCTGAACAGGTTACACATAACGCAAAGGAAGTTGAAAGTGCATCAAAGTCTTTATCAGATGGTGCAACGGAACAGGCCGGAGTTATTCAGGAATTGAATGCAACAATAGATACAGTTGTTGACCTTGCTGTAGATACTGCAAAGGAAACAAAAAATGCATCTGAACGTGTAAAAGCTTCTGCGAACAAAGCGAATGAAGAAAAGGAAAAAATGAATGTTCTGTTGACAGAGATGGAACATATTACAGAAATATCTAAGGAAATAGGTAATATTATTACAGATATTGAAGATATTGCTTCACAGACTAATTTGTTAGCTCTTAATGCTTCGATAGAAGCTGCCAGGGCAGGCGAGGCAGGTAAGGGTTTTGCGGTAGTAGCAGATCAGATAGGAAAACTTGCTGCAGACAGTGCGAAGTCAGCGGTAAATACAAGAGATTTAATAGATAAAACTTTAGTTGAAATTCAACGAGGAAATGCAGTTACAATTACAACGGCAGAAGCTTTCAATCAGATTATTTCGGACATGGATTCGTTTGCAGAAATGGCAGAGAATACAATGGAGAAAGCCAATGCACAGGCAGAGTCATTAGAGCAGGTCGGACAGGGAATTGAACAGCTTTCAGGTGTTGTACAGAGTACAGCAGCATCATCAGAAGAGAATACAGCAATTAGTATTAATCTCTCAGAGGGTGCAGATAAGATGAATGAGCGTGTAAACAGATTTAAGTTATTCTAAAGGTTAAAAGAGAATTATAATGATATTGGGGCATAAAGGTCCTGATTCCACTTATGAGCAGGTTCATGTGGGGTTAGGACTTTTAACTCTGGTATCTTATGATACGATTAGGAAAGAAAGGTTCTTGTTGTGAGTGAGAATATATTTAAGGTATTTGGTAAGCTGCCAAAAGAAACTTTATTAGAAATAATCGCAAAATGTATGGATGATTATCTATATGTATATGATTTGCAGAATAATACAATAGAATTTTCTGAATCGGCTGTGAACCGTTTTAAGATATCGGATAATGTTATGAATAATTTTACTAATGATGTTTTACAGTTGGTTTATGAAGAAGACCGTAAGATGCTCCAGGAGCACCTTACGGCTATATATGAAGGAAAAGAAAAGGTACATAATCTTCATTACAGATGGCTTGATAAAGAAGACATGCCGGTATGGATTAACTGCCGCGGTATAGTGGTTGATGATTCACAAGGGAATGCACAATATCTGGTTGGCTGCATGAAAGAGACTGGCAATCAAAGAAGAGCAGATAATGTCACAGGATTGCTTGGAGGTCCTGAATTTAATGCCTATATGCGCTCGCAGAAGACACACATTTCTAAGGGATTTCTTATGCATATAGGAATAGATGATTTTGGAGCAATCAATAGTTCACGTGGAGCGGCTTACGGCAATTATATTCTGAAAGGTGTAGCTGACTGCATAAAAGAATGTCTTTCTGATAAACAGAAGATATATCATCTTGTAGCAGATCAGTATGTGATTGTTGATTTGGAACATTCTTCAGAGGAATATGCCGCAGAGCTTAAGAAGATGATTGATGCCAGACTTTACAAGTTTATAGTATCTGAAAAATATGAGGCTGTTTTTTCGATTTCTGTTGGTGTTGTGGATGCAGCAACAGCTTGTGATGAAGGCTACGAGGAGTGCCGCAAGAAATTTGCATTTGTCCTTAAAAAAGCCAAAAAAATGGGAAAAAATGGATTCTATATATTTGATGAGAACGACTACGAGAGCTTTTTAAGAACAGGAAGGATAGTAGCGGCACTCCGTAATTCTGTTGTGAATGGATTCAACGGCTTTGAGGTGTATTACCAGCCAATTGTGGATTGCAGCTCAGAGCGGATTATTGGTGCAGAGGCACTTATGCGTTTCTCAATGACCTCTGAAGAAGGTACGGAGACAGTTTCACCAGTAGACTTCATCCCGTTACTGGAAGAAACCGGGTTAATTATCCCGGCAGGAAGATATATATTAGATGAAGCGGCGAAAACATGTTGTGAAATCCAGCAATATATTCCTGATTTTAAAATGAATATAAATGTTTCATATGTTCAGATTATGCATGGCAATGTTGAAAGAGATATATTGGATGTGATTAAAAAATATGGTTTACAACCGGATTCCATATGTATTGAAATGACGGAAAGTGGATTTATGGATATGACACCGGTATTCTGTAGGTTCAGGAAAGTATTGGATGAGAACCATATCTGCTTTGTAATAGATGATTTTGGCACAGGGTATTCTAATTTTCATTGTATACGTGATATGAATCCAAGCTATGTAAAAATGGATAAGGATTTTACAGCAAAGGCTATGAACAACGCAAGAGATTTTGAATTGTATAAAAATATTATTCCTATGGTACATAGCATTAATGTAAGTATATGTGCAGAAGGTATTGAAAAAAAGGAATGGTGCCAGAAAATGAAGGAAATGCAGGTTGATTATTTACAGGGCTATTTTTATGGCAGACCATGCGCAAAGGAACAGTTTGTTCAGCAGGTGGTTTCCCTCAACCGTAAATAAGTTGTTTTGTGAAGAATAATTATTGTTTCTTACTAATAGGAGAAGCAATAATTATTTTTTTTTTGATCCAGAAGATATATTGATATTTATGTGAAAAAAATATTAAGCTTTATTAATCTTATATTCAGATATATTCGGACGAATACCGGCACATCTGGTATGAAGACTCCAATTTCTGTTAATACTGTTATTGAATATAAGAGTATAAAATAATTAATCTTTTAAGAAAATAATATATTCTATTATATAAAGGTTATTAAGAAATGGAGAAAACATGAAAAATAATACAGATATGTTTATGAATATAAAGAAAGACCATTTTAAAGTAAGAACAGACCTTGCCCTGGAGCTTAATGAAGAGGTTAATGGTGGTGAAGGAAGATATAATGGAGTTATAGTCCATGAAAATATAGATGAGGATACAAAGATTAAGGTAACTACGTTAGAGATAACTAACGCTCATGGTGTCAGGGTATTAGGCCGGGCAATGGGAACGTATATTACAATTGAAGCAGAGCGGCTAAGTAATTGTGATACACAATATTCACAAAAAATATCAGAAATTGTAACATTTTATATAAAAAAGCTGTTAAATAATATGGTGACGGATATTTCAAAATGTTCTATTCTGGTAGCAGGACTTGGAAACAGACAGGTTACAGCTGATTCACTAGGTCCTTTTGTAGTGGAGAATCTTGATATAAACAGACATTTTCGTGATAAACATAAGCTTTCGGTAGCGGGAATAAGTCCGGGAGTGATGGCACAGACGGGAATAGAGACAGCACAGATAATAAAAGGAATAGCAGATGAGTCAGAACCGGATGCCGTTATTGTACTTGATTCACTTGCAGCAAGGGATAGTAAGAGACTTAATACAACAATACAGTTATCAGACCGTGGTATCAATCCGGGATCAGGAGTTGGTAATCACAGAGTGGGAATTACAAGAGAAAATATAGGAGTTCCTGTGCTTGCGATTGGAGTACCTACAGTGATTGATGCGCCGACAATTGTAAATGATACTATGGAAAATCTCATGAAGCTTTTATCAGGGGTTAAGGAACTTGAGAGTGTGGCAGATGTTTTGGGCGAATACACTCCTGCTGAAAAATACCACCTTATAAAAGAAGTAATTAATCCTGAAATGTCAGATATGTATGTTACACCTAAGGATATTGACGAAAATATCAGAGTAATAGGATATATTCTGGCAGAAGCTATAAACAAATTAAATATTTCATGCTCTGAATAAATTGGCTGCTTAATTTCTGCTTGCAAATATGACAGGCTGCCATAACAAGTATATTTATTATGATATGTGAATATATTAAATTAGTATAAGAATTGTAATAAATATAAATGTTATAATTGATACTGTCTTTAATAAAAGTTA
>URAI01000096.1 GCA_900545725.1 uncultured Eubacterium sp. | reverse complement strand
AGAATTTTCGCCGAAAAAATATCGACAATCTTCGCGTTATGTATTATAATTTATAGATAGTTTGCGACGGGGCACACAAGAACGCTCCTCTGTCCGCAGCTAGAAAAGAAGTGCATCTAAGATAAAGGAGAACGAAAATGAGCCTTGAATTTGTAAGAAAACTTCCGGTTCCAAGTGAAATCAAAGAACAGTATCCAGTACCGGAAGCTGCAGCCAAGATTAAGATAGAAAGAGATAAAGAAATCAAAGATGTCTTTACAGGCAATTCTGATAAATTTTTAGTTATTATTGGACCATGTTCAGCAGATAATGAAGAAGCTGTGCTTGATTATACAATGCGTCTTGCAAAGGTTCAGGAGAAGGTTAAAGACAAACTTATTCTTATTCCAAGAGTATATACTAATAAACCTAGAACTACAGGTACCGGATATAAGGGTATGTTACACCAGCCTGACCCGGAAAAGAAACCTGATTTATTAGGTGGTCTTATTGCCATAAGAAAGATGCATATTGATGTAATCAGCCAGACCGGACTTACTCCTGCCGATGAGATGCTCTATCCTGAAAATTACTGGTTTTTATCAGATGTATTATCTTACGTTGCGGTTGGTGCACGTTCTGTAGAAGACCAGCAGCATAGATTGACAGCAAGTGGAATTGACGTTCCAGCCGGTATGAAGAATCCTACAAGTGGAGATTTTTCTGTCATGCTTAATTCTGTTGTTGCAGCACAGGCTAAACAGACATTCATATATAGAAACTGGGAAGTCAATACACCAGGTAATCCTCTTACTCATACAATTCTTAGAGGTGCTGTCAATAAGCATGGCCAGTGTATTCCTAATTATCATTATGAGGATCTTAACCGTCTGTTCCAGATGTATTCAAAACGTGACCTTGCTAATCCGGCTGTTGTAGTAGATGCTAATCATAGTAATTCTAACAAGCAGTTCAAGGAGCAGATTAGAATTACCAAAGAAGTCTTACATAGCTGTAATCACTCTACAGATATTAAGAGCTTTGTAAAGGGTGTTATGATAGAAAGCTATATTGAAGAAGGCAATCAGAAAGTCGGCGAAGGTGTTTATGGTAAATCAATTACAGATCCATGCCTTGGCTGGAATGATTCAGAAAGACTTATCTATGAAATAGCTGATTTAGTATAATCATCTATAATGATACTATAATAATCAATATAATATTTCTACTATAATAACAGCGTTATTAATATAAGAACATATATAGATTTTTAATTAGAAATGGATTTATATATGCCTCAAAATAAGTTCCCGTAATTAAAAATACCATAGCAGCAAGAATGATAAATATTACATTTCTTGCTGCTATGTTTTTTATGCTATAGCCGGAGATACCAAATAGTCTTGTAATCAGATATAACGTCACTCCATAGAATATGTAATGCGGAAATATTGATATAATATATACTAATGTTCCACCAAAACCATAATGCATAACTGCTATGCTTATAAGCAGTCCATTGCAGATCCCAAGATAAAAAATATATAGTGATAAGGCTGCATTACTAAATATTGTAAGTCCCACACCGCATAAAACTATAAAATCACGAAGTCTTGTTCTTATAATATATTGCCAGAGTGTAATATTATTAACAGACGTGTCTATATAATCAGACAGATATTTATCCGAATAAATATCCATTGATTGTATCAATCCTTTTCTTATAAAATTGATATAACAAGAACCAATAAGTACTCCAATAAAAAGAATTATAATATACTTATACTTCTTAATATTTTTTAAAAATATATTTTTAAATCCAGCCATAAACAATCTCCATTCTGACAAAATTATTATAAATTTTATACTTATGTATATAAATATTTTTATTCATGCAGATAGTATATTAAAATAATTTTTTGAATGTGTTTGTCATTATGTATGGCTATTTATATGTTATTTCTTATTAATATATGCCATTATTGCCGCAATTGTTTTTGAATCCTGAATCTTCCCACTGTATATCATGTCAGCAATATCCTGCGTTGTATATGCTTCAACTTCAATATATTCATCCTGATCAAGATGCTGCTGTGTCTTTTGTAAGTTATCAGCAACATATATTTGTATTACTTCATCACAGAATGCAACTGCTGTTACAAGAGAAATAAGATGTGTCAGATTATCAGACTTATATCCTGTTTCTTCTTCTAGCTCTCTTGCTGCCGCAAGGAGACTTTCTTCTCCTTTGTTAATTCCACCTGCCGGAATTTCAAGGGTTTCCCTGTCAAGTGCATTACGGTATTGTCTTACAAGCAGAATCCTGCCATCCTCAAGCACCGGAACAACTGCGGCTGCTCCTGAATGTTCAATATAATCCCATTTCGCTGTATTTCCATCAGGCGTTACAATCGTATCTGAATACATAGATAACATCGAACCTGTGTACATTAATTTTCTCTCAGTTCTTTTTATATGATTCATTTCTACCACCTTTTTGTCCATTGTTTGTCTGAATGTATTTAGAGCACAAATAAGAAGATTTTATTCGTGCCACTTTTCTATACCTATAAAAGGGTTTACCACAGTATACTATCATATAAAAATTTTTAATAATACGCTGTGGTAAATTAATTAATTAGTTTATAATCCGATAATACTTATTTAATTTTGTTACAAGCCTCAAAACACTTATCCGTCGCTTTTATAATAGCATTTCTGAAACCAAATTCTTCCAAAGCAGCAACCCCCTGTATTGTTGTGCCGGCAGGAGAACATACATTATCCTTTAATTTTCCCGGATGTTCACCTGTTTCAAGAACCATTTTAGCTGAACCTAATACAGTCTGTGCTACCAGTTTATATGCCTCCTGTCTTGGTATGCCGTATTTTACAACACTGTCAGCAAGTGCTTCAATAAACATATATACATATGCAGGTGAACTTCCACTTGCACATACAACTCCGCTCATAAGCTTTTCAGGAACTGTTACGACTTTGCCAAATGAATTAAAGAACTGTTCTACAAATTCTTTTTCTGCAAAATCCAATTCTCCATTTTCATAGCATATACCTGTCATTCCTTCACCTACCAGTGCCGGAGTATTAGGCATAGCACAGACAACCTTTATATCAGCTCCGAGTTCCTCCTTAATAGCTGCTATTGTAATTCCCGGTGCAAGTGAAATAATAACGCTTTCTTCCGTTATAACATTCTGAATATTTTTCAAGACAGTATTATATACCTGTGGTTTAACAGCCAGAATTATATATTTTGCAGAGTTAGCACATTCAGCATTACTTTCAGCGTATCTGACACCTGTTTCATTGCTAATTTTTTCTTTCTTTTCAGAACTTAAACATGTAAATATTATATCCTGCGGATTAAGATAATTCAAAACTCCTTTAAGCATTGAATATCCCATGTTACCCATACCGATAAAACCAATCTTTGCCATAATATGCACCTTCCTTTTCTTAATTTTTAATAGAACTATAAAGTAAGCTGGAGCCTGAATATTGAGCTTTTAAAGATACATTAATATCTTTAAGCTGCAATAAACAGGCACCAGCCTATATTTTAGTATCCGAGATTTGCCTTCGAATCTTGCTGCGAGCCGCTGGTCAGCTCTGCTGACTTTTCATATCAGTGGCTCTACAATCCTCGCACAGCTGAATCTTTGTCGGGAATTACCCACAACTGAGATATAAATTTAATTATTTACTTTCAAGAATCTTATCAATGCTTACAAGTTTAACACATAATACGAATATATCGGCAGCTAAAGCCATATCTTCCGGTGTTGGGAATGATGGAGCTATTCTAATATTACTATCCTTAGGGTCTTTGCCATAAGGGAATGTCGCACCTGCATTAGTAAGCTTAACACCTGCCTCAGCACATTTTGCAACGATAGACTTTGCACATCCCTCCATTGCATCAAATGATATAAAGTATCCGCCGTGTGGGGCAAACCATGAACCAATTCCAAGTCCTGTGAGTTCTGAATCGAGTACCTTAAGAGTAGCTTCAAATTTAGGTCTCATATATTCAGCATGTTTTCTCATATGTTCCTTTAAACCATTGATATCCTTAAAGAATCTTACATGACGAAGCTGGTTAAGCTTATCATATCCAATTGTCTGGATTGTAAGTTGTTTTTTAATATCAGCTAAATTATCTTTAGAAGCTGCTAATGCTGCAATACCTGAACCCGGGAAACTTACCTTTGATGTTGATGCAAATTCAAATACCATATCAGCATTTCCTGCTTTTTCACATTCAGATATAATATCAAGAATTTCATCCTGATTATCATCATATAAATGATGAATTACATAAGCATTATCCCAGAATATTCTGAAATCCTTAGCAGCAGGTTTAAGATTAGCAAATCTTTTAACCGTTTCATCAGAATATGATATACCCTGTGGATTAGAATACTTAGGAACACACCAAATACCCTTGACTGTCTCATCGTTGTTAACATACTTTTCAACCATATCCATATCAGGTCCTGATTCAGTCATAGGGATATTAATCATCTCAACACCAAATCTTTCTGTAATTGCAAAATGTCTGTCATATCCTGGAACAGGACATAAAAACTTAACCTTGTCCAGTTTACACCAAGGTGTATTACCCATAATACCATGCATAAATGCTCTGGCAACCTGATCATACATAATATTAAGACTTGCATTACCATATACAATAACATGTTCAGGAGTAGTTCCCATCATATCAGCCATGAGTTTCTTTGCTTCTGGTATACCATCTAATACACCATAATTTCTACAATCAGTTCCATCCTCAGAATGTAAATCTGATGTGCTATTCACTACATCAAGTAAACCTAATGAAACATTAAGCTGTGTAGCTGATGGCTTGCCTCTTGACATATCAAGCTTAAGTCCTTTTGCTTTGGCTTCCTTATACTGTTCATTAAGCTCACTCTTTAATTCTAATAATTCTGCTTTGCTCATTTCACTGTACTGCATAAAATCCTCCTAAAATGTAATGTGATTTAGACTTTTATATTGTATTTCAAACTTTTATTATATTACTATGAAAATGTAAAAATTGCAATAGTATGTTTTATTTTTTGAACTCAAAGTGCATTTTTACTTGCTTAATTAATATAATTTCAAGAATATCTTTATAATATTAATCATTTTCAACCAAAACGCTTATAATTATAAAGCTGTGCATTAAAAGACCATTAATAATACAAACAAAATCTGACTATGTATTGATTAAAAGGCTGCAGAATATAGGAGATAATAATCTGTAATAAATGTATACCTATAAAAAAACACCTATAGATATAAATAATATATCTATAGGTGTAAATATGAACTTAATTAACGTAAACGTATTTACTTGGCATAATCGACAGCCCGTGATTCTCTAATCACACTTACTTTAATCTGTCCTGGATATTCCATCTGATTTTCAATCTGCTTAGAAATATCCCTAGCCATAAGTACCATGTCTGAATCGCTAACCACTTCAGGAACTACCATTACGCGAATCTCTCTACCTGCCTGAATAGCAAATGACTTATCAACTCCCTTAAAGGAATTGGTTATATCTTCTAATTGTTTAAGTCTGTTTGTATAAGTTTCTAACGTCTCTCTTCTTGCACCCGGTCTTGCTGCTGAAATAGTATCAGCGGCCTGTACAATACAAGCAATTAAGCTTTCCGGTTCAACGTCGCCATGATGTGCTTCTACAGCATTAATTACTACTGCTGATTCTTTATATCTCTTACATAAATCAACACCAATCTGAACATGCGAGCCTTCCATTTCATGATCGATTGACTTACCAATATCATGTAAAAGTCCTGCTCTCTTGGCAAGCTTTACATCAACGCCAATCTCTCCTGCTAAAAGTCCTGAAAGCTGTGCAACTTCAATTGAATGTTTAAGAGCATTCTGACCATAGCTTGTTCTGAAACGCATCCTACCGAGTAATCTTACAAGTTCCGGATGTATTCCATGAACACCAACCTCAAGGGTTGCGGCTTCACCTTCTTCTTTAATTAATACCTCTACTTCTTTCTGGGCTTTTTCTACCATCTCTTCAATTCTGGCAGGATGAATACGTCCATCCAAAATCAGCTTTTCGAGTGCAATTCTTGCAACTTCTCTTCTGATTGGATCAAAGCCCGATAAAACTACAGCCTCAGGTGTATCATCGATAATTAATTCAACCCCTGTTAAAGTCTCTAAAGTTCGTATGTTACGACCTTCTCGACCAATAATTCGACCTTTCATTTCATCATTAGGAAGCTGGACAACTGAAATAGTTGTTTCTGCCACATGGTCAGCAGCACATCTTTGAATTGCTGTAACAACATATTCCTTAGCTTTCTTATCTGCTTCCTCTTTCGCCTGACTTTCTAATGTTTTAATCATTACGGCGGTATCATGTTTAACTTCATCTTCAACAGTCTTCAAAAGATATTCTTTTGCCTGTTCGGAGGTTAATCCTGAGATTCTTTCAAGTTCCTTCTGTCTCTGCTGTTCAAGTTCATCAACCTTTTGCTTCATTTTACCAAGTTCTTCTTCTTTCCTGGTAATGCTTAAGTCACGTTTTTCAACAGCCTCAATCTTTCTGTCAAGAGTTTCTTCTTTGGATAAGACACGTTTTTCATATCTCTGAATTTCAGCACGTCTTTCCTTAGTCTCTTTGTCAAGTTCATTCTTAGTTTTTATAGATTCCTCTTTAATCTCTAAGAGTGATTCTTTCTTAGTTGTCTCAGCCGTCTTTAATGCAGCGTCTATTATTTCTCTGGCTTTATCATTGGCGTTACCAATCTTGGCATCGTTAATTTTCTTCTGTACAGAAGATGATATAAACCATGTAATAGGTGCAACTATTACTAATGTAACTAATATAGCAATAATGGTTATAACTGACACAGGAGCACCTCCTTATTAAGTTTTCATTGTACAAACATACAATATCTTAATATTATACTTATTTGAAAGCATTGTCAAGAAAAATAAGTATTATAACGCTCATCAACTATAATATCAAGCGCTTTTTTAATATTATCAGAATTAAATCCCTTATTATAAAAATAATTCATAAGTTTGCATTTTTCTTTATACCCCAGTTCGTCAAATCTATCAGCTTTTTTACGCATAACCGAGAGAATCTGCTCTAGTTCCGCTTCTTCATTCTCAGAATAATACAAATCACATTCATGTTCTATAATATGTTTATCAATACCTTTGCCGGATAAGAAAAGTTCTATTTGTTTCCGGCTCTTTGTTAAAGCCTTAAATGCTATATAGTTCGCAGCATATCTTTCATCATTAAGATATCCAAAACTCTTTACATATGCTATTGCCTGTTCAATACATTCTAAAGGATAGTATGAGTCCTGTAATTTAATATGTAACTCATGTTCTGAATAATCCTTTGAAACAAGCAGATTCATAGCTCTGGCAATTGCACGTTTATCAAGTATATTATGTATAATATCATTATATATCGTATCTGATAAAGAAATATCTGTAGTAATATCGTATTTTTTAATTTCACTGCTATATAGAGCAAATGCAGGCTCGTAATTGATGTATACAAGCCTGCGTCTGCCTGATAATTCTTTAATCGCAGTTACAATATTATTCTGCATCTGCGACATTATCATTACCTTCTGTTACTTCTTCTGATGGTTCGTCTGCATATTCTCCGATTTTATAATGCATTCTTACCTTAGTATCAATCTCTTTCATAATATCAGGATGCTGTGCCAGAAACTGCTTAGCATTTTCTCTTCCCTGTCCAATCTTCTCGCCGTTATATGCAAACCATGCTCCACTCTTTTGAACTATATCAATATTAGATGCAAGATCAAGGATATCACCTTCTTTAGATATACCCTTTCCAAACATAATATCAAATTCAGCTTCCTTAAAAGGAGGAGCAACCTTGTTCTTTACAATCTTAACCCTTGTTCTGTTACCAATAACTTCTCCGGCCTGCTTTAATGTTTCAGTTCTTCTTACATCTAATCTTACTGAAGAGTAGAACTTAAGAGCTCTACCACCGGTAGTTGTCTCAGGATTACCAAACATTACGCCAACCTTTTCACGAAGCTGGTTAATGAATATAACAACACAATTATTCTTACTTACAACCGGTGTAAGCTTTCTTAATGCCTGTGACATCAGACGTGCCTGAAGGCCTACATGGGAATCTCCCATATCACCATCAATCTCTGCTTTAGGTACAAGGGCAGCAACTGAATCGACAATAACAATATCTACAGCACCTGATCTTACCATTGTCTCAGTTATCTCCAAAGCCTGTTCACCACTGTCAGGCTGTGAAATGTATAAATTATCAATATCAACGCCTATATTCTTAGCATAAACGGGATCAAGAGCATGTTCGGCATCTATAAAGCCTGCTATACCGCCTCTCTTCTGAACTTCTGCAACCATATGAAGTGCAACTGTTGTCTTACCACTTGATTCAGGCCCATATATCTCAATAACTCTTCCCTTAGGAACTCCACCAAGTCCTAAGGCTATATCAAGACTTAAAGAACCTGTAGGAACTGACTCCACATTAAAATTAACCTTGGCATCCCCAAGTTTCATTACCGAACCCTTGCCAAACTGTTTTTCAATATTAGAAATTGCTGCATCGAGTGCTTTAAGTTTATTCTCATCTTTTACCATTATTAATCCTCATTTCTTGAACGCTGCTGTTATTTTTCAAAATATCATAATACAAAACATATTATGATAAACACTGGCATATATATGTAAGCATTCATAAACACATATATGAACATTTGTTCACTGTAACTATAATATAACATGAATTATATCCTGTCAAGTATATATCGAATATTTGTTCGCAATTTATTATCTATTATTATTGTATTGTATCAACAGATACATATATTGTACTGTATATACTATGCAGCTTTGTAATATACTGGAATATTTTATATTATACTACTATAAACCGCAAAAGTAAAGTTATAATATATTA
>URAI01000095.1 GCA_900545725.1 uncultured Eubacterium sp. | reverse complement strand
ATCTTTTTATGGATAAGCTGCAGGAAATACTTAAGCTGATTATAGAGAATACTAATTACATGGAAAATGTTGTCGCTGATGTAGATGGCAGTGTTGTCAAATCCAATGACAGTGCTTCGGATTTATCTGCCATGACAGAGGAATTATCTGCAACTATGCAGGATGTAGGACATTCAGTTAATACCATTAACGGCAATGCTGATGATATACTAAAAGATGTAGAGATTATAGCAACAAAGTCAGATGATATTAATCAGTTCTCAAAGGAAATGAAGGCAAATGCAGAAAAAATAGAGAGCGATGCCAGATATAATATGATTCAGACCGGTGAAAAAGTTGGAAATATATTAGATGTTCTTAATAAGGCAATAGAAGATAGCAAGAGTGTTGATCAGGTAAATAATCTTACTAATGATATTCTTAATATATCAAGTCAGACGAATCTGTTAGCACTTAATGCATCAATAGAAGCTGCCAGAGCAGGTGAAGCAGGCAAAGGCTTTGCAGTAGTTGCGGATGAGATACGTCAGTTAGCGGATTCAAGCCGTGAAACTGCCAACAAGATACAAAGCATTAACTCGGTTGTTGTTACTGCTGTTAATAATCTATCAGATAATGCTAATAATCTGGTTTCTTATCTTCAGCAGACTATTCTTCCTGAATTTCAGACGTTTGTTGATGGAGGCGTGAAGTATAAAGACAATGCTTCCTATATAGAAAGTGCAATGGATGAATTTGTTGAGAAAACAGATGTCCTAAAGAAAAATATGGATGAGATAGCTCATTCTATTAATACAATTACAACAGTAGTTGATGAGGGTGCTGCCGGTGTCAATAATGCGGCCATAAGCACACAGGATCTTGTTGAGGATATAGTCAATATCAGCAATAAAATGATAGAAAACAAGAGTATTGCCCAGAATCTTAAGAATAGTACTAACATATTTGCAAAGTTTTGATTGTGAAAATATTGGACACCATTATATTTTTAATAATATTATCATCGGTTTACAATTTTATAAATGATAGTTTGTATTCTTTTTCTGCCGCATGAGGTATCCAGGCGGAATGGAAAGCAGAGGGTGAAATAAAGCTATAATATTTGATGGAGGAAGGATGAAAGACATTATAAAAACAGTAGCAGATTCTTTTTCGGTTTCATCAAAGCTGTTGTTTCCCAAACATATGAATAATGAAGGTATATTATATGGTGGACAACATCTTATGTGGATTGATGAACTTGCAGGAATAGTAGCAAAACGTCATTGTGGGAATGCAAAACAGAGGGTTACTACAGCATGTATAGAAAGTGTTGATTTTTATAAACCATGTTATCAGAAAGATATAATTGATATGCAGGGTTTTATAACTTATGTAGGTAATTCGTCTATGGAAATATGTATAGAAACTTATACCGGAGACTTTTGTGATAATAAAATGCTTGTAAACAGGGCGTATCTTGTGCTTGTGGCACTCGATGATAACGGACATCCGGTAACTGTTCCAAGATTGAAGCCTGCATCAATACAGGAGAAAGAACGTTATGAAGCTGGAAAACAAAGAAGCATAATAAGGAAAAATGAGCGGATGTTTGTTTTGGAGCAAGGTGATAAATAATCCTTGATGGCAGTAAGATCATTTATGTGTAATTTTAGCCTGTTTATAATATAAATTTAGAGAAGTGTGAATAATACCGGTGAAATGGAGATTAATATGCGAAATAAACAGATAGTAAATAAGATGTTTAATAAAGAAAGCATGCTTTTATATGCTGTTACTGACAGACAGTGGCTTGATGGAAAATCATTTGAAGAGGAGATTGAGGCAGTATTAAAATCAGGAGTTACATTTTTACAATTAAGAGAAAAGAATATGTCATATGATGAGCTTGTGGCAGAGGGGAAAGTTATAAAGAAGATAGCAGATAAATATAATGTGCCATTTGTTATAGATGATGATATATATGCCGCAAAAGAAATAGATGCAGATGGAGTCCATATAGGACAAAGTGATATGGAATATGAGAAAGCAAGAAAAATACTTGGAGATGATAAGATAATTGGTGTAACAGCACCTACACCTGAACTTGCAATAAAGGCACAAGAGGCAGGTGCTGATTATATCGGAGTTGGAGCTGTATTTCATACAACAACCAAAAAAGATGCAAAGGATATGAAAAAAGAGACTTTGCTTGACATAACGTCAAGGGTTGATATTCCGGTTGTTGCAATAGGAGGAATTAATTATGATAATGTTGACAGATTAAGCGGAACGGGAGTTGATGGTGTGGCGGTAATATCAGCTATTTTTGCACAAAAAGACGTAGCTGCAGCAACGGAAAGACTTCTTAGAAAGGTAAGTGCAATTGATTTTAAAGAAGATAATATTAAGCTGCCGGATGATATAAGATATGCCATATTTGATATGGATGGAACAATTCTTAATTCAATGCCATACTGGGATAATCTGTTAAGAAATTATATTACATCTAAAGGATATACAGTAACAGAAGAAGTAGAAAGAAAGGCAGCAGCAATGACTGTCAAAGAAGCTGTTGCATATGTTAAAGATATATTTAATATAGATGTTCCAACAGGGGATATAGAAAAGAGTCTTATAGATATTATAAAAAGACAATATAAAGAAGAGATTCCTGCTAAAAAACGTACTGTTGACATAATAAAGGAGCTTCATAAACAAAATATTAAGATGTGTATTCTTACAAGTTCTGATTATGATTGTGCCGTTGAAGCAATAAAAAGAAATGGACTTAGTGAATGCTTTGATAATATTTTCACAAGCGACAGGCTTAAAATGTCAAAAAGAGATCCGGATATATATAGAGAAACAGCTAAAAGAATGGGTTTTGATATTACAAAAACTGTTGTATTTGAAGATGCAATGCATGGTGTCAGCTCGGCAAAAAATGCAGGTTTTTATGTTGTTGCAGTGTATGATACAGCTTCACAGGCGGATTGGGATAAGATTAAAGATTTGGCAGATGTGCATATTTATTCATAATAACCGTAGCAGTATATCAATCTGATTATTCACAATAATCATGCTGTATGCCATCATATATTTATGGGTATGCTATATTACAACCGGAGAGGAATTACCAATCCTGTTGCCGGGTATCTTTGCTGCGAAGAAACAAAGATACCCGGCAACAGGATATTTTTCTTTGCCATTAAGGGTTATTGTTTTTATCAAGCTTGAGTTTTTCTATATAATTAATATATTTTTTGGATATTCTTATGCGGTTATAGGTTGCTGCATATTCTATTCGTGAAATATTTTCTATATAATTATCTTGAAAATTAATATCCACATAATCTTTTATCATATCGGCAGCCTTGTTATATGCGATGGCAGCCTCTGTTTCTGTATTATACGTTCCAATAATATAATCGCCTATAATATGTATTCGTGTTTTATAAAAGTGCCGTCCGTTTTTTATAATACGTGCAACACCAGAGTATCTGTTGATTACCTGAATGTTTTCATAACGAAAGTCATTATAATTGCCATTTCTGAAAATATAATCACGTCCTGCTACTGCATGTGGTTTTATGCCATATCTTGAAAGAACAGATACCTGCATGCCGTAATCATTGACATAATAGTGACCGCCGCGTGATAATATTTTATGGTTGGAATAGTAGAAAAGGTCATCGACGTTAAAGTATAATATCTTTTCAGGTGACATAAAGTAAAGAAAATATCTGTGGCACAGATAAATAGGTGTCTTGATATATATATTGTTGTCACGGTAATTGATAAGTGCTATGAATTTGTCAAATGAAATGGCGGAAGTACAGTTGTTGTACGAGGTCGTCAGAGCATCAGTGTTAATATTATGTTTTTCTTTAAACAGGATGAGGAAAGCTTCTTCATAGACAGAACCGGCCTCAGCTTCATTGTTAAAGCTTCCAAGACTGATGTGCTTATTTTTAAATGTAATTGATACTCTGTAATATATACTTCCATCTTTTCTGGTTGTTATATATACGCCGGCTGCCATAGAAAAACTCTCCTTAATTAGTAAAATTATACTATATTTGTAATATAATTTTCAAAAAATGTAAATACCTATTGTCATAATATCAAAAGTTGTTGTATAATACTGCGTGTGATTTTGTATGTATAATTATAAATAAACAAATTATAAGATAATATATACACAAGATTATAAAATATAATATGTGACATAGTATTAAGAGAGGGTTACTGTCTTTTATGAAAGTTAAGGCAGCAGCAAAATGATGGGTATGATCACATGAAAAGGCGCTATTGCGCAGGAATGGAGTAAAAAATGAGTTTATTTTACAGAAGCACAAGGGATGATAACGTTAAAGTTACTGCATCACAGGCAATTTTAAAGGGTCTTGCAGCAGATGGTGGGTTATTTGTACCGGAAAGTATTCCGACTCTGGATAAAAGCTTTGAAGAATTATCTAAGATGTCATATGCTGATGTGGCATATGAAGTTATGAAACTTATGTTAGATGATTTTACAGAGGAAGAATTAAGAGACTGTATAAACAAGGCATATGATTCAAAATTCGATACAAAGGAGATTGCACCGCTTGTAAAAGCTGATGGGGCATATTTCCTCGAATTATTCCATGGTTCAACAATAGCATTTAAGGATATGGCTTTATCAATTCTTCCACATCTGCTTATAACATCAGCTAAGAAAAATAATGTAAAGAATGATATAGTAATTCTTACAGCTACATCTGGGGATACAGGAAAGGCTGCACTTGCAGGTTTTGCTGATGTAAAGGGTACTAAGATTATAGTATTTTATCCTAAGAATGGTGTAAGTCCTATTCAGGAGAAACAGATGGTTACACAAAAGGGTAACAATACATATGTAATTGGAATTAATGGTAATTTTGATGATGCCCAGACAGGTGTTAAGAATATATTTGGCGATAAGGAACTTGAAAAGGTTATGAATAATGCCGGATATCAGTTCTCATCAGCTAACTCAATTAATATTGGTCGTCTTGTTCCACAGATTGTATATTATGTATATGCATATGCAAGGCTTATTGCAAAGGGAGAGATTAAGGCAGGAGAGAAGATTAATGCCGTAGTTCCTACAGGTAACTTTGGTAATATTCTTGCTGCATTCTATGCTAAGAATATGGGATTACCAATTAATAAGCTTATATGTGCATCTAATGAGAACAAGGTATTATATGATTTCTTCTCAACAGGAATATACGACAGAAACAGAGATTTTATACTTACAACATCACCATCAATGGATATCCTTATTTCAAGCAACCTTGAAAGACTTATATATAGAATTGCAGGTAACAGTGCAACTGAGAATGCTAAGCTTATGAAGTCACTTAAGGATACAGGAAAGTATGAGATTACTTCACAGATGAAGGAACAGCTTGGCGATTTCTATGGCAATTATGCTACAGAAGCTGAGGATGCAGCAACAATTAAGAAGATATATGATAATGATAATTATATTGTTGATACTCATACATCAGTTGCTGCTACAGTATATGAAAAGTATAAAAAAGAGACAGGTGATGAGACTAAGACGGTTATAGCTTCTACTGCAAGTCCATATAAGTTTACAAGAAGTGTTATGGATGCTATTGATTCAAAATATGCTTCAATGACTGATTTTGAACTTGTAGATGAACTTTGCAGAATATCAGGAGTAAAGATTCCAAAGGCAATAGAAGATATAAGAACAGCGCCTGTGCTTCATGACACTGTATGTGAAGTTAATGAGATGTGTGATAATGTAAAAAGAATCCTTGGCATTTAAGATATGATATTATTGGCAGACAGATATTATATACTCATATATGAATATATACACTGTCTGTCAATTTAATGTAGAACAAGGTGTGGAGGAAAAGGTTAAAGTTGAGAAAAAAAATTGATTTTAGTTTTGTAGATATACATATTCACATATTATATGATGTAGATGACGGACCACATAATATTAATACAAGTATAGAGATGGTAAAGACAGCTTATAATGAGGGGACAAGAAAGATTGTAGCGACACCACATTATCATCCGGCAAAGTGTATGATGGATTATGATGAATTATACAGGATTTTTGAAATATTTAAAGAACAGGTAAAGGACACCTGCCCTGAGATGCAGTTTGCATTGGGAAGAGAAATCTATTATACATCTGATATACCGGATGAGTTGGAAGCCGGAAAGCATCTGACAATGGGAAATTCTAAATATGTGCTTGTGGAATATCAGCCGACAGTTGACTATAATTATCTGAGAACAAGTATAAGTAATATAATACAGATGGGATATATTCCTTTGATTGCGCATATTGAAAGATATATGTGTATTGTTAAAGAGATTGACAGGGCATATGAATTAAGCAATATGGGGGCTTTTATTCAGGTTAATGCAAGCTCTGTAATTGGTGAGAGTGGAAAAGATATCAAGAAGTTCATCAAGAAGCTTATGAAGGATGAGATGGTGGACGTAATTGGTACAGATGCACATAGTAATGGTGGAAGAGCACCGCGTATAAGAGAATGTGCAGAATATATTTGTAAGAAATTTGGATATGATTATGCAAAACGTGTTTTACATGATAATGCAGAACTGATATTACAGGGAAAATATTTGGAGGAATAGCTAATAAAATGAGAAACGAACAAAGAAACAATGAAGAAGTCGAAATAGATTTAAGACAGATTTTTTCGGTTATTCTTAGTAAAATTGTTGTGATTATACTAGTAGGAGTTATATTCGGACTTGTGGCTTTGATAGGCAGTAAGATGTTAATTAAGCCTACATATGAATCTACAACAAGTCTTTATGTATTAAACAGACAGAGTCAGGGTACTACAACATATAGTGATTTACAGTCATCAACACAGCTTACGCAGGATTATGTTGTGCTTGTTACAAGCCGAAGCGTTACAGAAAAGGTTATTAGTGAGTTAAAGCTTGATATGACTAATGAAGAGCTTGTAAAGATGATTAATGTTAACACACCTACTAATACACGAGTACTTGAGATAACAGTATCAAGCCATGATCAGAAGCAGGCAAAGGAAATTGCTGATAAAGTTGCGGATGTTTCAGCCGATTCAATTGGTGAAATTATGCAGACAGAAAAGGTTGCAAGAATAGATGCGGCACAGCTTCCGGACAAGCCTGTAAGTCCTAATGTGATACAGAATGGTATTATTGCAGGAATACTTGGGATTATAATGGCAATGGCAGTTGTAGTTGTTAAGTTTGTAATGAATGATAGAATTAATACATCTGAGGATGTTGAAAAGTATCTTGGAATAAGTACTCTTGCACTTATTCCATTATCGGACGAGCTTGATGATAGCAAGGATGTTCCTTCTTCAAGAAATAAAGGTAAGAAAAGTAAGAAATCTTCTAAGAAAGGAGCAAGATAAATGCCTACAATTAATATAGAAAGAATTAACAAATTAGATTACAGATGTAGTGAAGCATATAAGACTTTAAGAACTAATATACAGCTTTGCGGTTCAGATATGAAAGTAATAATGTTTACAAGTTCAACACCGAATGAAGGCAAATCAAGTGTATCGTTTAATCTTGCTGTCTCACTCGCAGAATCTGGTAAAAAGGTTATATTTATTGATGCCGATTTAAGAAAATCAGTATTAGTTGGAAGATATAAGATTAATAAGGCTATAAAGGGGCTTACCCATTATTTATCGGGAATGAATAAATTTGATGAAGTTATATGTACAACAAATGTTGAGAATCTTTATGCAGTATTTTCAGGAATAGTACCACCTAATCCATCAGAGCTTCTTAATAATACTTCTTTTGATACACTTATTAGGGCTTTAAGAGATATATATGATTATGTTATAATTGACACTCCTCCTCTTGGAAGTGTAACAGATGCATCTATCGTAGCACAGAAGTGTGATGGAGCAGTACTTGTTGTTGCAGCTGATATGGTAAGCTATAAATTTGTACAGAAGTCATTAGACCAGCTTAAACTGACACAGTGTAAGATACTTGGCTGTGTACTTAATAAAGTAGATTTATCAGGTGATAGCTATTATGGTAAGTACTATGGTAAATATTATGGAAAGTATTATGGCAATTACGGTGAAGGTCATGAGGAATAATTTTATTAAATAACGAGGGAGAGGACAGACATATGAAGAAAAATAAATCTGTTATTTTAGCGCTTGTTATTGCTTGTGTACTTGCGGTGGTGTTTATTGTTATGTACGTTTCAGAGGATAGAGAGGCTCCGGTATTAACAGTTAATAAGTCTAATATTAAAGCATATTCCAAAGAACAGGGTGAAAGCGTGCTTAAAGGATATGTTAAGGCATTGGATAAAGAAGATGGAGATGTATCTGCAAATGTTATTGTAGAGAATATATATATATCATCAGATTTGTCAAAGGCAACTGTTATATATGCAGCAAGAGATAATAGTGGTAATGTAAGTAAGATATCATATATCTTTGATTATAAGCCTACAGAAGAAGAACTTGAGGCAAAGAAAAAAAATGACAATCAGGAAGAAACAACGGCTCAGGGAACAGAAAAGGCAGCACAGGGTTCTGTCAAAAGTTCTACAGAACTTACATCATCTTCTTTAACAGAGAATACAGATACTACAGATGAAACTACAGAAGCAGTTACTGTAGCAGGTGGACCAAAGCTTGTACTTGAGAAGACAGAAGATACAATATCTGTTGGCTCTACATTCAATGTAATGAAATATGTGTCTGAAATAACGGATGATAAGGATAATTCTGGTTCATTATCAAGAAGAATAATAACGGATGGTAAATATGACACATCCAAGGCCGGAACATATAAGATAGATGTATATTGTACGGATTCAGATAAGAATCAGTCTAATCATGTGACATTTACACTTAATGTAAAGTAAGTTCTGAAAAAGCTAAGGTTTACAAAAGTAAATATTGTAAAAGCAGATTTATAATTAAACTAGTGTGAAAAATAAGCTCGATAGCTTATTTTATCACAAGTTCATAAGTGAACTG
>URAI01000094.1 GCA_900545725.1 uncultured Eubacterium sp. | reverse complement strand
AGTTTCTTAGCACTCATCCATCGTTTTAAAATTCCCAATACAATCCGCCACTTCCTCGCTACACCCCCATTTCAACAAATGTCCAACAAATCACAATTTATCTGCTATACTCTTTTATTGCTGTTTCGTACAGATTATTCCCCTTACTATCTATTACAACTATTACAGGAAAATCTTCAACTTTCAGTTTTCTTATTGCTTCAGTACCTAAATCTTCATATGCTATTACTTCGGATTTCTTTATTCTTTGAGAAAGCAATGCTCCTGCTCCGCCTACCGCTGCAAAATATACTGCTCCATTTCTTACAATCGCATCCTTTACCTGCTGTGTACGTTTTCCTTTTCCAATCATTCCTTTTAAACCTAAATCTAATAAAGAAGGCGCATACTTGTCCATTCTGCTTGCCGTTGTAGGTCCCGCTGAACCAATTGGTCTTCCTTCTCTTGCCGGTGATGGTCCCATATAATATATGATATTATTCTTCATGTCTATCGGAAGCGTTTTTCCTGCTGCCAATGCCTCAGACATTCTTTTATGTGCAGCATCTCTTGCCGTATATATTGTTCCTGTTATGTATACATAATCTCCGGCTCTTAATCCTTTTGCATCTTCATCACTTATTGGTGCTGATATATTTTTATTCATAATAATCTCCATTCCTCAGGCATTTTAAATACTGGATGAATCGCGAGCAAAATGTTATATCTGACTCTGCGATACGGACTATTTTGTGATGTCTGCGGCACAAATAGCCAACTCACATATAAGCTTTGGAAAACCTGCTGAATTGCTAATTTGTAAAGCTATCTGCACATTCATCCATTTTACTCAAAACTCATACTAAGACAAATCACTTATAAATGATTTGATAACTGATAAATTGTATAATTTTCATATATATATCATGCTTTATAGAATATTTTACATTAACGAATAACTTCATTAACTGTAAATTAGTAAATTGAAAATATTAAACAGATATATCTGCATTACAAATACATACTTTCCTTAATTGATCTTAATATATCCTGACCATAAACTAAGAAGAATATTTCTATGTATTTGCTCATTTATACTTCATTAAATTGTTCTTGATGAATGTCGGTTGACATGGCAGCATATATTTATAGCGACCGGAAGACCTGCTATATGTGTAGGATATGTTTCTATATTTACTGCAAGTGCTGTCTGTGTTCCTCCAAGTCCTCCCGGACCTATCCCAAGATTGTTTATTTTTTCAAGCATTTCCTTTTCAAGTTCTCTTACATATTCTTTTTCAGGCTTAGTATCAAGGTCTCTTGTAAGGGCTTTCTTTGCAAGCAGTGCACATTTTTCAAATGTTCCCCCAATTCCTACGCCAACTACCATTGGAGGACATGCATTTGGACCTGCATCCTTTACTGCTGTAAGTATTGCATTTTTTACACCTTCAATTCCATCGGCAGGTTTTAACATAAATACTCTGCTCATATTTTCACTTCCAAATCCTTTAGGTGCAACTGTAATCTCTATATTCTCACCAGGTATAATTCCAAAATGAATTATTGCCGGAGTATTATCATTAGTATTAACTCTCTCTATAGGGTCGCTTACTACTGATTTTCTTAAATATCCTTCTACATAGCCCTGTCTTACCCCTTCATTAATTGCTTCTGTTATATTACCACCGGTTAAATGTACATCCTGTCCGATATTTATAAATATAACTGCCATACCTGTATCCTGACATATTGGTATCATATCTGTTCCGGCTATATCAAGATTTTCTTTTAACTGATCAAGTATCTGCCTGCCAAGAGGTGATTCTTCTGCTTCTGCTGCCTGATTGAATACCCTTTTCATGTCTTTAGAAAGATAATGATTAGCTTCAATACACATTTCTTTAATATTCTTGGTTATCTCTTTAACATCTACTTCTCTCATAATAATCTCCATTCCGCAGGCATTTTCTAATAACGTTGGAATCACAGAGCCAAATGTCAGACCGGTCTCTGCGATAAAGGCTGATTTATGACACCTGCATCACAAAGCAGCCTTTATAAACTTAATGTATTAATGTGCATTTATAAAATCCAAAAACTTTATAAGCTCTATATTCCAGAACTTCCACTCATGTCCAAGATTATCAATTTCATCATATGTATAATCATATTTATCTGAATGTTGTGTAAAGTAATCTCTTATTATATGATTCATATGAAGCCACGGATCTTTACTTCCACATGCATGATATATTACCGGTTTTTCTACATTCTTTTTTATTAATGTATCTGCCAGATGTATTATACAATAATCCGTATCATGTATATCACCGTCTCCAAATAGTCTTATTCTTTGTATTGATTTTTTGCTTCCGTCTGCTTTAAAATCAGCATCAGCTTTATCGCCTGCCGAAAATGCTCCTACATATGAATATTTGCCGGGATATGTAAGTGCCGTATGAAGGCAGCCATATCCTCCATTAGAGAATCCGGCAACATAATTATCACTTCTTTTGTCCGAAATGCATTTAAACATATTATGTATTATAGATGGCAGTTCTCTTCCAACATAACTTCCGTATTTATCACCAATATTCATATCGACAAAGCATGATTCATTTACATTTGGAAGAACTATTGCTATATTCCTCTCCTGTGATATTTCCGTAAGCGGTGCATGATACAGCCAATCCCTGTGATTACCACTGCTGCCATGATACAACCACAGACATTTAAGCCTGACATCCACATCATATTTATCAGGAAGTATTACCGTACAGTCTGTTGTCCTCTTTAAATACATTGAAAAATGGTTTACATTAATTACAGCCATTATAATTCTTCTCCATTTCTGTAATTTTTATTTTTAATTCTGCTTCAGGTAATTAAAACCGCAGCTTTACATATTATTCTATTATATGAATTGTTTCCTGTATACATTTATCCCAGTATTGCCATGAATGGTCTCCCTCTGACTCATGTTTATATACATCATAACCACATCTGCTCATGCAGTCATACATATCACGGCTCATATCAAGCCTTGTATCTCCAAGTCCACAATATATATAAAACTGTGTGGCATTATCTGTATCCTTAAAACTACTTTTAGATTTTTCTGCTTTGGTAAACAAATCCTTTCCACACTCTATAAGCTCTTTCCTGTCCCCAAATACGGGATACATATCAAGTCCCTGTGGATTATCATATCTTGCAAGAATATTTAAAAGCCCTGAATAGGAAAATGCCTTATTATACAAATCAGGATGTTCTAACGCCGAATAAAATGCACCATAACCTCCCATTGACATTCCTGCAATATATCTGTCCTCTTTATTCTGCGACAACGAAAACCATGCTTCACATTTATCGATGAGCTCTTTTGTTATATAATCCGAATAATCTTTTCCATGTCTGTTATTAACATAACACTTATTATCAGCAGATGGCATTACTATTGCAATATTCTTGTGTTCGGCATAATCAGCCACTCTCGAATTGATAAGCCAGGAGCTGTGATCTCCTCCTGCTCCATGTAAAAGATATAATGTCTTATAACCTCCATGTCCCTGTGGGATTAAAATATCCAGCATTACCGGCATATTAAGTGTCTCTGATTTAAAATCTATATTAATCCATGCCATATAGTTCCTCTTTTCTTTTCATTATTTTTGAAAGTTTACCCTCTCTCCAGATGAATGTATCATCCCAGACTGAGATATATCAGCATATTTCTTACTGTTATGCTTTTCCATTATTTTAACATAAAAAATACAGAGATGTATAGTTATAAAATTATACACCTCTGCACATTATTATTTGTCTGAATCTTTTTCTGCCCTTTCAAGCAGTTCATCCATTGAATTATCCTGTACTATTGTCTGCTTTGTATCAGACTCATTTATATTGTCTGTATTATCAATGCTTTCCTCATCAAAACCTTCAGCATCTGAATCATCCTCATTGACGGGCTTCTTTCTTACCTTTGCAACTGTTGCAACTGTAACATTATCATCAAGGTTAATAAGTTTAACCCCTGATGTAATTCTACCAAGCTTAGATATATCCTTACACTTAATCTGGATTATAATACCCTCGGTTGTTATAAGCATAACCTCTCTTGTATCATCTACTGCCTTGATACCAATTACATTACCGGTACGCTCGTTAATCTTATAACATTTAACACCCTTTCCTCCACGGTGCTGTACTGCAAATTCATCAAATGATGTTATCTTTCCAAGTCCAAGCTCTGAAACTATAAGAAGTGAATCACCCTGTGTATCAAGCTGCATTCCTATTACTTCGTCTTCATCAAGAAGATTCATACCAATAACACCCATTGCACTTCTTCCGGTAGGTCTTACATCAGTCTCCTTAAATCTTATGCACTGTCCAAGTTTAGTAACAAGGAATATCTCTTTATTGTCATTTGTAAGCTTAACTTCTATAAGTTCATCATCCTCACGCAGTGTTATAGCCTGAATACCACTCTTTCTTATATTGGCATATTCTTTAATAGGAGTCTTCTTAACAATTCCCTTCTTCGTAGCCATAAAAATATAATCTTCTTCATCATTGATATTTTTAACATCAACAGGTATTACTGCAGTTATGCTTTCTCCTGGCTGTAACTGTAAAAGATTAATAATTGCTGTTCCTCTTGAAGTTCTTCCTGCCTCTGGTATCTCATACGCCTTTAACTTATATGCTCTTCCTGTATTAGTCATAAACATAAGACTGTGATGTGTCGTTGTCATGAATAAATCCTTAATATAGTCATTATCAAGTGTCTGCATACCCTTAATTCCTCTGCCACCTCTGTGCTGGCTCTTAAAATTATCAGGTGTCATTCTCTTAATATAACCAATATCAGTTCTTGCAATAATAACAGGTTCATCAGGAATAAGATCCTCCATTGAAATATCATATTCATCAAATCCTATAGATGTTCTTCTGTCATCACCATATTTATCAGCTATTAATGATATCTCTTTTCTTATTACTCCTAAAAGCTTATTCTTGTCTGAAAGAATAGCTTTATATTCAGCTATCTTAGTAAGAAGGTCATTTAATTCAGCCTCTAATTTAGCTCTTTCCAGACCTGTAAGAGCTCTAAGACGCATATCAACGATTGCCTGTGCCTGTGCATCACTTAAACTGAATTGGGCTATAAGACTTTCTTTGGCCGTCTGTACGCTTTCTGAACCTCTTATTATCTGGATTACCCTGTCTATATTATCCAGTGCAATCATCAATCCTTCTAATATATGGGCGCGTTCTTCTGCCTTATTAAGGTCATACTTAGTTCTTCTTGTAACTACATCTTCCTGATGCATAAGATAAAACTTAAGCATCTCATAAAGATTAAGGACCTTAGGCTGGTTATCTACAAGTGCAAGCATTATTACACCAAATGTATCCTGAAGCTGTGTATGCTTATATAACTGATTAAGAATTATGTTAGGATTGACATCTCTTCTTAATTCGATACATACCCTCATACCACTTCTGTCTGACTCATCCCTTAAATCTGTTATTCCGTCAATCTTCTTATCTCTTGCAAGCTCTGCAATCTTTTGTATAAGCTTTGCTTTATTAACCATGTATGGAAGCTCTGTAACTACAATTCTGTTCTTGCCATTTGCCATAGGCTCTATGTCTGTTACGGCTCTTACCTTAATCTTGCCCCGTCCTGTCCTATACGCTTCATTAATTCCCATCTTTCCAATTATTGTACCGCCTGTTGGAAAATCTGGTCCCTTAATAATCTGCATTACCTCTTCAAGTGAAGTTTCTCTGTCCTGTTCAATCTTATTATCTATAATCTTTACAACAGCATCTATTACTTCTCTTAAATTATGAGGAGGTATATTTGTTGCCATACCTACTGCAATTCCTGATGTACCATTTACTAAAAGATTAGGATATCTTGATGGAAGAACAACAGGTTCCTTTTCTGTCTCATCAAAGTTAGGTATAAAATCTACTGTGTTTTTATTAATATCGGCAGTCATCTCCATTGATATTCTGCTGAGTCGTGCCTCTGTATAACGCATGGCTGCTGCCCCATCTCCATCTACGGAACCAAAGTTACCATGACCGTCAACCAATGGATATCTGGTATTAAAATCCTGAGCAAGCTTAACAAGTGCTTCGTATATTGATGAATCACCATGTGGATGATATTTACCCATAGTATCACCTACGATACGAGCACACTTTCTATGTGGCTTATCGGGTCCATTATTAAGTTCTATCATGGAATATAAGATTCTTCGCTGAACAGGCTTAAGACCATCCCTTACATCAGGAAGTGCTCTTGATACTATAACACTCATGGCATAATCAATATAATAATTCTCCATGGTCTTTTGCATATCAACTTCATGAACCTTATCAAAGATATGTTCGTCCATTATTATTCCTTTCCTTAATACTTTCAATATCCATACCACAGACATACGTTATTCATTAAAATAAAACGCATTCCTTTTATTTGCAGGATATGAAAATCTATATATTAAAATTGTATATTATATTTCCGGTATGCTATAAAAATATCATAATCTATTAATATGATTACGCTTTTAATCTCTCACCACTAAGTACTGCAATAATCTGGTTAAAGGCTCTAAGATTATTTATGAATATGTAAACTATAATTACTTAAGAACTATGTTTACTATACATCAAGATTCTTAACATACTTGGCATTTGCCTCTATAAATTCTCTTCTTGGTTCAACCTTATCACCCATTAATGTAGAGAATGTTACATCTACCTCGGACTCTGAATCATCATCCATATTAACTCTAAGTAATATTCTCTTTTCAGGATCCATTGTAGTATCCCAGAGCTGTTCAGCATCCATCTCTCCAAGTCCCTTGTATCGCTGAACCTTGTTATTCTGATCTCTTCCAATCTCTGTCATTATATTATTTAATTCTTCATCACTGTATGCATACCATATTTTTTTATTCTTCTCTATCTTATAAAGTGGCGGCTGTGCAAGATATACATGTCCCTGCCTTATAAGATCCGGCATAAATCTGTAGAAAAATGTAAGAAGTAATGTGGCAATATGTGCACCATCGACATCGGCATCTGTCATAATAATTATCTTATGATATCTTAATTTTTTGATATCAAAATCATCATGAATACCTGTACCAAAGGCTGTAATCATTGCCTTAATCTCTTCATTTCCAAGTATTCTGTCAAGTCGTGCTTTTTCAACATTAAGTATTTTTCCTCTTAGAGGAAGTATAGCCTGTGTTGCCCTGCTTCTTGCAGTCTTAGCAGAACCACCGGCAGAATCTCCCTCGACTATATATATCTCACAGTTTTCCGGATTCTTATCCGAACAGTCTGCTAACTTACCAGGAAGGCTTGAATTTTCAAGTGCTGTCTTTCTTCTTGTAAGATCCCTTGCCTTACGTGCAGCATCCCTTGCTCTTTGTGCAAGCAGTGATTTTTCACATATTGCCTTGGCAACAGCAGGATTCTGTTCTAGAAAATATCTTAACTGCTCACTTACAATGCTATCGACAACACTTCTTGCTATAGTATTACCAAGCTTTTGCTTTGTCTGTCCTTCAAACTGTGGATCTTCAATCTTGACACTTACAATTGCTGTAAGACCCTCTCTTATATCATCACCTGAAAGACTCTGGTCAGAATCCTTTAATATCTTATTGGCTCTTGCATATTCATTGAATATCTTTGTAAGTGCATTTCTAAAACCTGCAAGATGAGTACCACCCTCAGGTGTCTTAATATTATTGACAAATGAATCAATTACTTCGTTATAACCGTCATTATGCTGGAATGCTACTTCAACCTGTACTTTATCCTTCTCACCCTCGCAATATATAATATTATCATATAGTGTATCCTTGCTCTTGTTAAGATACTGTACAAATTCTTTAATTCCACCCTCATAATGAAATACCATGGTCTGTTCTATTCCCGGTCTTTTATCTTCAAGAGTAATCCTTATTCCTTTTGTAAGAAATGCCATCTCTCGTAAACGATGCTTTAAGATATCAAACTCATAAACCTGTGTTTCCTGGAAAATCTCTTTGTCCGGCAGAAACTTTACAAGCGTTCCTGTCTCATTAATATCACAGTCACCTACAATCTTAAGTGGATTGCATACATGTCCTCTCTTATAATTCTGTTCATATATATGACCATTTCTCTTAACTCTTACTTCCATCCATTCAGAAAGAGCGTTGACAACAGAAGCACCTACCCCATGAAGTCCTCCTGATACCTTGTATCCTCCACCGCCGAATTTACCTCCGGCATGTAATACAGTATATACGACTTCAATAGCCGGTTTACCGGTCTTATGATTAATATCAACCGGTACACCTCGTCCGTTATCGGTTACTGTTATTGAATTATCTTCATTAATCGTAACATTTATAGTATCACAAAAACCTGCAAGTGCCTCATCTACTGCATTATCTACAATTTCATATACAAGATGATGCAGACCTCTTGAAGATGTGCTTCCAATATACATACCAGGTCTTTTTCTTACAGCTTCAAGTCCTTCAAGCACCTGTATCTGGTCTCCACCATATTCTTTTTCTGCTCGTTCCTGGCTGATCAAGCCATCTTTCACATCACACTTTAATGCTTTTTTATCTCTCTCAAGCGGATTACCCCAACCTCCGCCGCCACTTGTCTGAATATAGAGTCTATCTTTCTTATAAAAACGCACCCTTGCTTTCGAAGGCAAATGTTCTTCCGTTCCATCAGCTCTATTTACTGTAAAACGAGCTCCTAATGCTGCTTTTCCACCATTCAATCCCCACGGTGCCGTATTAACACGATCAGAGGCAATAAAGCAGTCCACCTCATCTGTCTGGAATTCCAGGACTCGCTCAATTCCAAATCCACCCCTGTGCTTACCAGGTCCTTCAGAATTTGGAGCTAAACCATATCGTATTACCTTAACCGGCATGATTCTTTCAAGAACTTCTACTGGTGTATTTCTGGTATTAGTCATATGCGTATTAACTCCACTGGTTCCATCTTGATCGCACATTCCACCATATCCTCCTCCAACAGTTTCACCATTAGCAAAGAACGAATGTGTTTCTGGATTATAACCCCCCAGCTGAA
>URAI01000093.1 GCA_900545725.1 uncultured Eubacterium sp. | reverse complement strand
TCACTATGCTGGCAAATATAATGGAGATGAGAGTAGTCTTCCATACAAGGAACATTATCCTAATGCAACCCCGTTTAAAGTACCAGCGGACTCAAAGCACCTGTTGTTCATTTATAGATATAAAAATCTAATTATATAAAATGTGATTATAGGAAATACGCATATGGAGAATATAGTTATAGAGAACATGGGGATAAAAAAGGCAGTTACCACAAGAGTAACTGCCCAAATAAAATATGAGGGGGAGATAGAAAGATTATCTCTTCTATCTATAATTATATTACATAAAAAATGTGAGCAAAGTGTGTATAATTTATGAAGGAAGGGTTAAAACCTGTTAATTAAAATTAATAAAATAATAAAGCATATATTAAATTATGCATAAAACAACATTATTGATTATTATTAAATTTTATGCTATTATAAATTTGTTAAAAATTAGATAATGAGAAAAATATCATATTTAATTATTAAAACTGTATGTCAGGGTGGAATTTTTATGGATGACGGTAACACAAAGGAATTAGATTACAAACAGTTACGGAATAGAATGACCTGTACGGATAATAATATACAGGCATATAAAGGCAAGGCAGATGACTCATTAGATAATACTAAAAATAATCCCGAAATAGACGAACAGTTTGAGAAGTCTATTCAAAAGCTTATACAGACGGAAACAAATGTAGCTAAAGCAGAATATTATGAGCTGCGTGCCGATATACCTGACAATAATGAACAGATGGGTTATAATGATTATCGAAATAGTACTGTGAAAAAAAAGAAAAACGATAATGAAGATGATAAAGCTCATATTATTAATGGCGATGATGTTAAAGGTGATAAAGATAAGAATATTTCTGCTACAGAAAAGAATATTAATTCCACAGCCCCAAAAGAGACTAGGCATGAATCAGGTAAGCAGAATAAAAATAAAAAATTCATCATTACAGGTGTTATTGCAGTAGTACTTTTAGCAGTTATTGCAGTTATTATTGTTAATAATAAGAAAAATCAGTCATATTCATATAATTATGATAAAGGTATGCAGTTAAAAGATAAAGGACAATATCAGAAAGCTATTGAATATCTTTCAAAAGCTTATAGTATGAATGGCGGCAGTGATGATATAGATGTTATGAAGAGCCTTTATGAGTGTTATAAACAGTCAGGTGTTTCACAGGATGCTATATCAATTTTAAAGAATATTTTATCTGTAGATAAGAATAATTCATTTGCAATAACAGAGCTGTTAAATTATTATCAGCAGAACAAAGATGGTGAAAGTATTAATGACATAATTGAAAAATATAAAACCAGTGATAATGCGGATATATTTAAACCATATCAGCCAGAAACTCCAAAACCATCTAGTGAACCGGGCAGATATAATGAATCTTTAGAAATTGAACTGGAGTCCGTTAATTATGATATCTATTATACAACAGATGATACGAAACCATCATTAGACAGTAAAAAATATACAGATGCTATTGTTCTTGAAAAGGGAAACAGTGTAATTCAGTGTATAGCTGTCAACGATATTGGAGTATTTAGTGATATAGTGGAATATAGATATGAAGTTGAATTTAAACAGCCGGATACACCGCAGATATCACTTGCATCTGGAACATATGCAATGGGACAGACAGTAGAAATAGAAAATATTAAAGAAGGTTGTAATGTATACTATACACTTGATGGAACAATGCCTGATACAGCGGCTGCTTTGTATACAGGGAAAGTGACACTTCCTGAGGGGAATATTATATTTGCAGCAGTAACTGTCGATTCTCATGGCCTTAACAGTGCGGTTGTTAAAAGAAATTACATAATACAGCCTGAAAAGAAATATACATTTGATGAGGCTAAACAGCTTCTGCGTTCGAGAATGGAACAGACAGGACTTATAAAGAGTGGGACGGATATAACAGAGGATGGGAGTACATTTACGTTTGTATACCAGTCTAAGATTAAAATTGATAACGATATAGACATTTATTATATAAGAATGGATATAAAAAAGTATAATCATACAACCACGCAGGGATATTATGGTGTTGGAATTATTAATGGAATCAGCTATAAAGTAGATTGTAATGAGGGACAATATACGGCTGTGGAATATTAGTGAAAAATGATGATTGGTATAGAGATTAAGGTGTATGCAAATATGCATAATGCATATTTTTGTATAAATTAGATTTGTTACGTGTGACAATAAAAATACACACGAAAATATGATATTGAAAGGGGTACAGAAATGTATAAGATTCAGAAAGCTGAGAAATTATCAGAGAAGATTTTTCTAATGGATGTAGAAGCTCCGAGAGTAGCTAAGCATTGTCAGCCAGGTCAGTTTATTATTGTAAAGATGGACGAGAAAGGTGAAAGAATACCACTTACCATCTGTGATTATGACAGAGAAAAGGGAACAGTTACTATTGTATTTCAGGTAATAGGTGCTTCAACAGAGAAGATGTCACACCTTAAAGAAGGAGACGCTTTTGAAGATTTTGTAGGACCTTTAGGCTGTGCTTCAGAATTAATTAGTGAAGATATTGAAGAATTAAAGAAGAAAAAGATTGTATTTATTGCAGGTGGTGTTGGTACAGCTCCTGTATATCCACAGGTTAAGTGGCTTCATGAACATGGTGTTGCCGCTGATGTAATTGTTGGTGCTAAGAGCAAAGAACTTATAATGCTTGAGGACGAGATGAGAGCTGTAGCAGGTAATTTATATATAACAACAGATGATGGAAGCTATGTACGCAAGGGTATGGGTACAGATGTATTAAAGGATCTTGTTAATAATGAAGGTAAGAAGTATGACCTTTGTATAGCAATTGGACCGTTAATTATGATGAAGTTTGTCTGTCTTCTTACAAAGGAACTTGGTATTCCTACAGTTGTAAGCATGAACCCGATTATGGTTGATGGTACAGGTATGTGTGGAGCATGTCGTTTACAGGTTGGTGATGAGATAAAGTTCGCATGTGTTGATGGACCGGAATTTGACGGACATAAGGTTGATTTTGATCAGGCAATGAAGCGTCAGCAGATGTATAAGACAGAAGAGGGAAGAGCAATGTTAAGACTTCAGGAAGGCGAAACGCATCACGGCGGATGTGGACATTGTAATTAATCATTAATTAATTTTAAAATGAATCTATATAGTAATCAATGGAGGTTTATGAAATGGACGTAATGAAAAAAGTGCCAGTCAGAGAGCAGGCTCCAGATGTAAGAAATAAGAATTTTGATGAAGTATGTCTGGGATATAATGAAGAAGAGGCAGTTGAAGAAGCTACAAGATGTCTTAATTGTAAGAATGCACAGTGTGTTAAGGGATGTCCTGTATCAATAAATATTCCTGAATTTATACATAATGTTAAGGAAAAGAATTTTGCAGAGGCTTATAAGACAATTGGTAAGTCATCAGCACTTCCTGCTGTATGTGGTCGTGTCTGTCCACAGGAGAGTCAGTGCGAAGGTAAGTGTATCAGAGGAATTAAGGGCGAGGCTGTATCAATTGGTAAGCTTGAAAGATTTGTTGCTGACTGGGCAAGAGAAAATAATATCAAGCCGGAAAAATCAGCAGAGTCTAATGGCAAGAAAGTTGCTGTAATTGGTTCGGGTCCTTCAGGTCTTACATGTGCAGGAGACCTTGCAAAGATGGGATATGATGTGACAATTTTTGAAGCTTTACATGAACCTGGTGGTGTACTTGTATATGGTATTCCTGAATTCCGTCTTCCTAAGTCAACAGTTGTTGCAAGTGAGATTGAGAATGTTAAGAGTCTTGGTGTTAAGATTGAAACAAATGTTGTTATTGGTAAGTCAATGACAATCGACCAGCTTATTGATGAAGAAGGCTTTGATGCTGTATTTATCGGTTCAGGTGCAGGTCTTCCAAGATTCATGGGTATCCCTGGTGAGAATGCTAATGGCGTATTCTCAGCTAATGAATATCTTACAAGAAGCAATCTGATGAAGGCGTTCAGAGAAGATTATGATACTCCAATTGCAAGATTTAAGAAAGTTGCTGTAGTAGGTGGCGGTAACGTTGCCATGGATGCTGCAAGAACTGCTTTAAGACTTGGTGCAGAGGTTCATGTTGTATATAGAAGAAGTGAAGCAGAGCTTCCTGCAAGAGCAGAAGAAGTACATCATGCTAAAGAAGAGGGTATTATATTTGATCTTCTTACTAATCCAACAGAGATTATGGTCGATGAAAAAGGATGGGTAAATGGAATTAAGTGTGTAAAGATGGAACTTGGTGAGCCTGATGCTTCAGGAAGAAGAAGACCTGTTGAAATAGAAGGTTCTGAATTTGTTATGGATCTTGATGCAGTTATTATGTCACTTGGTACATCACCTAACCCATTAATCCATTCAACAACTAAGGGACTTGATGTAAATAAGAGACAGTGTATTATCGCAGAAGAAGAAACAGGAAAGACAACAAAGGAAGGCGTTTATGCCGGTGGTGATGCAGTTACAGGTGCTGCCACAGTTATTCTTGCCATGGGTGCAGGTAAAGCAGGTGCAAGAGGTATTGATGAATACCTTTCAAATAAGTAATATCAAAGGATACGTTGTGCTAGGATTGCCGGGCTGCTGATATGAAAATGTCAGCAGTGCTGCTAAATGTTCGCAGCCGGATTCACAGGTGAATACTGAATTTTGAATATATCTTAAACGTATATAACAATAAAACAGCCTTATCATTTACAAGGAAATAATGTATAATTTATCCTACATATTTCATGTTGTATATGATAAGGCTGTTTTATTATATCTTAGAATATAGAGCAGGTTATATAAAATTATAACACATATGCCTTATAAAAGTTGTTTTATAGAAGTTTTTAGAAATTGACAAAGCATACTTAAAAATTATTTTCGATATATGTATCAACAACTGAGTCTGTTACTGTTTCATCGACGTCGGGATATTTATTATGTATTACTTTATGAAGATATTCACTGCGGCTGAAATACTTCATTTCTTCAGGGATATCAGCATCGTAAGAGTTCTCTATATCATCTATGGTTATATTTTTATCAAGCCATGCATTGATATTCTGACTGATATCATTTTCCTTCTCTGCTGCTGACTTTATTTTCTTGGAATATTTAAATGAAAGGATACCTATTATAATAAATCCAATAAATAATGCACCTAAAACAACATTCATCAGAATACCCGATGAGCCTTTGGTGTTGATAAAGCTGAATATGCCGACGTTATTAAGAATCAGAACGATGATTCCTATAGTACCGCATATACAGAATGTAATTGCCGATGACAGGTTGTCTTTATATTTGTCAGTCGATGAATCATATAAATTAGCTGTTGTGGTATTAGCTGCCGGCTGTTCGTTTTCAAGTTCATTTTCAGAAAAAATATGATAAAGATTAGAAGCTTTTTCAAAATCCTTTGACATAACTTCCACATTATAAGAATCATTTAACCTGTCATATTCTGAATTGACATTGTCTATTCCTGAAAACTTTAAAAAATCAAGGAGCCTGTCGGCTTTGTCCTTGGAAAGATATGCAAGAAATTCAAAATCTGCATCTGGCTTTACCACTGAACTGCCCGTTTCATGCAGTGTTTCATTGGTATTAAATTCGTTGTTATTATCCATGTTAATCTTCTCCAATTCTGCTAAAATGGCAAAATATAACCATAAAATAGCTTTTTAATGTATTTTGTATTATTATATATTATAAATGTGAAAAAATTAAGGCTTTATACAATTTTATTAAATAAAATATTGCATGACAATATATTATCAGGTAAAAATTAATATTCTTTAATGGAGTATGGAAAAATGTGTATAATATACTTTACAATATTTTATAATACATAATTTAACAAAAATGGAGGTTAATGTGAAAAATATTCTTATAGTAACAGGTGGAAGTGTAGATTATATGTGGGCAGAAGAGTGGCTGAAAAAACATATATTTGATTATGTAATTGCAGCAGACAGTGGACTGGTGCATTGTGACAGACTTAATATCAATGTCGATTTCTTACTTGGAGATTATGATTCAGTAGATAAGGATGTGTTTGAAAAATATAGTAAAAATACTACAACTAAGACATATCCGCCTGAAAAAAACTATACAGATACACATCTTGCACTGATTAAAGCGATTGAAAAAAGACCGGATTCAATATCAATAATTGGGGCAACAGGAACGAGATATGACCATGCACTTACAAATATAGGGATACTAAAATGTGCAGTAGATGAAGATATACAATGTGCAATTTACGATGCAAATAACAAGATATATCTTGCAGATAGGGATTTTAGCATAGAAAAGAACAGACAATATGGTGATTACTTATCATTTGTGCCATATACAGAGCAGGTATGTCTTACGCTTAGCGGAGTAAAGTATCCTTTAAAAAGATATTCTTTAAAACAGGGACTTAGTATTTGTCAGAGTAATGAAATAATGGACGAGACAGCACATATAGGGGTTGAAGATGGAATTGTCATAGTATTTGAAACAAGGGATAACCCTTAATTGTGAATATATAAAGTTAAAATATGATGATGATTAATAAAGTAAAAAATATATAAAGAGTATTTAACAAAGTTATTCTAAAGACGTCTTACACTTAGTATTTATATAAAAAGTGTATAATATAACTAAAAAAATCAGCTGTTATATATTGGAAAAGTTACAATGATATGCTTGAATTTTGGAATAAATTGTTATAAAATAAACGATAGCTGTTTTATATAATATAAAAACAAAAAATCAATAGGAGGTCACGAGAATGAGTGAAGCGACACAGGTGTCAGCAAGAAATAGAATAGAAGCTATACTTGATGACAACAGTTTTGTTGAAATTGGTGCCGGTGTAAAGGCCAGAGCAACTAATTTTAATATTCAGGAAAAAGATACTCTCGCTGACGGAGTAATAACCGGTTACGGAGTAATTAATGGGAATCTTGTGTATGTATACAGCCAGGATGCAACAGTGATGAACGGTTCAATTGGTGAGATGCATGCTAAGAAGATTACAGGTCTTTATGATCTGGCAATGAAGATGGGAGCGCCTGTTATTGGTCTTATTGATTGTGCAGGGTTAAGACTTCAGGAAGCTACGGACGCACTTAATGGATTTGGAGAGATCTATAATAAGATGTCTCTTGCATCAGGTGTTATTCCACAGATTACAGCAGTTTATGGTAATTGTGGTGGTGGTCTTGCTGTACTTACAGCAATTTCTGATTTTACTTTCGTTGAAGAAAAGGGTAAGTTATTTGTTAATACAACTAATGCATTAGATGGTACATATGCCTCAAAGCCTGATACTTCAAGTGCTAAGTTCCAGGCAGAAGCCGGTGTGGCAGATTTTACAGGCGATGAAGAAAGTTTAGCTAATGGAATCAGACAGTTAATATCATTCCTTCCTTCTAATAATGAGGATGTGGCAGAAGCAGAATGTCAGGATGACCTTAACAGAGTATGTAATGATCTTAGTGCTGAGATAACAGATGCTGCACTTGCTCTTTCAGATATAGCAGATGATGGCTTATTTATGGAAGTTAAGGAAGCATATGCTAAGAATATGGTTACAGGTTTTTTAAAGATAGACGGTGTTACAATCGGTGCAGTAGCTAACAGAACAGCCATTTTTGATGATAATGGGGAAAAGGCAGAAGAATATGATGCAGTTCTTACAGTAGACGGTGCAGCTAAGGCGGCTGAATTTGTTAATTTCTGTAATGCATTCGAGATTCCTGTGCTTACATTAACTAATGTAAAGGGCTTTGAGGCAACAGTGGAATCTGAAAAGCATATTGCAAAGGCAGCAGCAAAGCTTACATATGCATTTGCCAATGCAACCGTACCTAAGGTTAATGTAATCGTAGGAGAGGCTTATGGAAGTGCATATGTGACTATGAATTCTAAATCAGTTGGTGCTGATATGACTTATGCATGGCCAACAGCTTCAATCGGTATGATGGATGCTTCACTTGCAGCAAAGATAATGTATGCTGATGAGATTAGCGCATCAGAGGATGCAGCAGCGACAGTTTCTGCAAAGGCAGCGGAATATGCACAGTTACAGTCAAGTGTTGAATCAGCAGCAGCAAGAGGATATGTTGATACTGTAATTAATCCGGAAGATACAAGAAAGTATGTAGCAGCAGCATTCCAGATGTTGTATACAAAAAGAGAGGAACGTCCGATTAAGAAAAACGGAACGGTCTAATATTATGAGGTGAGGCAATATGAAGAAAACTAATTTTAAAAAGTTCTTATTATTGTTCTGTATTTTAGCCAGTGTATTTTGTATGACAGCATGTACGGATACTATTTCTAATAATAGTGCTAAGGAAAGCATCAAGAAGCAGGAGGTAGTTGAAAATCAGCGCAATCTTGCAATATGGGCCAATGATATGATTATTTATCTCAATCATTCATCAGATGACCAGATTAAATCAGATGCTGAGAATGCTATAACCTTGGATAATATTTCAGGTGTTGATTACAAAGTAAACAGCAAGGGAATGACTAATAAGACTGTTGAGTTTTATAACGGCTGGACTAAGTCAAGAAAAGACTTAGGTTCTCTGGTGTCAATTAATGATGTCAGTATTACTATAAGTGATACTACAGGTGAGTTATGTACCGTTAATGTAGATACTACATTTGAAAAGAGAAACTGTACATTCAGTTTCGTAATGGATGATGATGTTAATCTTACAAGCGGTGCTATTAATCCGGTATATACAACTGGAGAAAAGGTGGAAAAAGCATTACTTAATACTGTAATCGGTATGGGTACTGTATTTATTGTTTTAATATTTATTTCATTTATTATTTCTCTTCTTAAGCATGTTAATAAGATTGGTGCAAAGAAAGAAGAGACAACTGCTCAGACACAGGCACAGCCACAGCAGGCGGCAGTAGCTGAGGTTGAAGAGAATAATGATGATGAGGTTGATGATCTTGAACTTGTAGCAGTTATTACAGCAGCTATTGCAGCATCTGAGAATACATCAGCAGATGGGCTTGTTGTACGTTCAATCAGAAAAGTTAATAAGACAAACAACTGGAAAAGATAATATGGTTAAAAATGGAGGAATATTATGAAGAATTATACAATCACTGTTAATGGTAATGTATATGATGTAACAGTAGAAGAAGGAACAGGAACAGGCGCAGCACAGACAACTGCACCAGTAAAAAAGGCAGCTCCAAAGGCTGCACCAAAGGCAACAGCACCAGCAGGAGCACAGGGGGCTGTTAAGGTTAATGCACCAATGCAGGGAAAGATTTTAAAGGTTAATGCAGCAGCAGGCGCAGCAGTAAAGAAGGGTGACGTGTTAGTTGTCCTTGAAGCTATGAAGATGGAAAATGAAATCTGTGCACCACA
>URAI01000092.1 GCA_900545725.1 uncultured Eubacterium sp. | reverse complement strand
CCAGATATTGAATTTTCAAGGTGCATAGCTAAAATTTATGTGCGAAGTTTGAGTTATTATGTAATAATTTCAAAACTTCACGATGCAATAGTCCTGTTTAAAATATTTAATCCATTATCTATCCCATATATAATCCTCGACTTCATTCCCAAATGACTTCACTTCTATATCATAAGTTCCATCCACGTTCTGACATCTGAAACTTATCTTTTCTCCTATAATATGTTCATCAGGCATAACTGTAAACTCTATCTTTTTATATTTATTATCAATTAAAGACTTTCCACTATTGACATCCAACACTCCATATTCTTGATTCTCATTCTTTACTATTACAAAACTTTCATAATACACCTCAGATATGTCTGTATAATCAAAACTCCTGATTTCATAAAATTTACTATCGTATTTATCCAGTTTTAAAATAATTGCTTTCCCATCTTTTAAACCGGATACCATCGTTGTGGTTGAAGGAAGATTATTAATATAATCCAGTCCATCTATAACTTTACTTCCGGATTTGTTAATTATCCCCCATGTGCCATCTTTAAATTTTACCTTTGCCATATTATTAACAAATGGATATGCCTCCATATATTCTTCGCTATTTATACGAATTCCTTTTGAATTAATATAATAATACATTCCATCCACGTTGTCTCTTACTGCTGCACAGCCATTTGTCATCTTATCAGCTTCAATGTATTCAGGCTCAGCAACCATCTCTCCTGTCATATTTATAAAACCAATTTTGTGGCTATCTTTAGAAATAATCCTGCATAAATCATCCTTATATGTTACATCATCAATATAAATATATGCATACGGACCTGCCAGCTTCTGTCCCTTATCATTGACAAGATATACATCATCATTATCATACTCCGATTTTACTGTATATTTATCTACCAATGGTGAATAAATAATCTCATCAACAGCCTTACTCTTAGATTCATCTTCAGATACATTTATACCTTTTGTTGTCTGTGATATATTTTCTGCAACTTTATCTTTGTTATTTATAGAATTAGCAACTAATAATATTATAAATATTGCAATAATACCCACCATCAAAAATACTATCTTCTTTTTCATTTAACACACGCTCCTTATTCTAATAAAGGCTCTGCCACCAACGACAGAGCCAATAATATAAGTATGATATTTATTATATATCCGCAGTTCCATTTAAAACCTTGCTTTTCAAAAAACTGCCCACTACCAAATCATGTTCTTACGCACCCAGACAGCTAAGTATCTAAATGCTGTATAAACATTAGTGGCTATTATCTCTGAACATCAAATGAAGCATTGTTCATAAGTCTCTTAATCTGGTCAACACTTGTGATATTAGTATCACCACGGATAGAGTGCTTCATTACTGATGATGCAACGGCGAAATTGACAACATCGTCAGGTTCCATATTCTCCATAAGAGCATAGATAAGACCTGATGAAAATGCATCTCCACCACCTACGCGGTCTACTATATCAAAGTTGATTGTCTTACTCTCGTAAGTCTCACCATTAGTATAGAAGAATGCTTTAAGTGAATTATTGCTGCCTGAATGGACATAACGTACTGTTCTTGCAATTGCCTTCATATGATACTGCTTGTCAATTGCCTTAAATACTCTATCCATATCCTTAAATGATGGATCCATTGTAAGACCATCCTTAACATCTGTTCCATCTTCATTATATACATGAATTGGTTCAATACCGATAAGTACATCCACATATGGAAGATACTTACTAAGTACATCTCTTGCTGTCTCAAATGACCATAATGTACTTCTGAAATTAGGATCAAAGCTTACTGTAAGTCCTAGCTTTTTCGCAGCTTTGACAGCCTTATCAATGAGCTTACGACAGTTATATGATAATGCCGGTGTAATACCACTCAAATGTAACCAGTCATAATCTTTAAGTATATCTTCAAAATCAACATCTGAATAATCATACTCTGCAAATGCTGAGCTTTCTCTGTCATATATTACCTGAGAAGCACGAACTGCAATTCCTTCTTCAAGATAATACAGACCCATTCTTCCATCAGCCTTAATAATGTGCTTAGTATGTACATCGTTAGACTTAAGGTAGTTGATTGTTGACTTTCCTAAATCACTGTTAGGAAGTACTGTAAAAAATGTACTATCTACGCCAAGATTAGCTAATGATACCGCTACGTTGGCCTCTGCACCACCATAATTAACTATAAAATCATGTGTAGTAACAATCTTTTCATAGTTAGGTGGAGATAATCTTAACATAAGTTCTCCGATTGCTATAAATCTCATGTCTACTCCTTCTCTGTATAACAGTATGTCCGATACTTTAATATATAAATCTATATGTATCTGTTAAAAATTACACGGCTTATTTTTAAACCTTTTTTTATTATAGCATATTATATTCAGACTAAACAACTATAATATATTCTAAAAAAATTTAATTATATTATTACATTTAAACAATGCCCTATAGGAAGCACCAATATAATCACTCTGTCACTTATCTTCCATGCAGCATCAGCTCCAAGTACTAAGCCTGTTCAAAATTTTGTCATCATGTAAAACATATGTGAAATATACATAAAGCAACAAAAATTTATATAATAAATCATTGACAATTATTATCAGTTATATTATAGTTTAGACATATTTGGAATTGAGTTTATGTATTTTTGGAATATATGAATTTATATAACTCCTAATCAGACCACATAATATATGTTAAGCCTTGCGGACGGGCGGGTCGGTTGCCGAGTGTGACTTGGGCACACATTATTGATTGAGTTAGAAGCTCAAATTTTATAAGTTGATTTTAAAAATTATCATGCAGACGCATATCATCTTGTGAAACGGTCAATAAGAGCACTACCAGAACCGATGGCTGCCAATGGCTTACCTGGATAAACTCTGACGGGGTATAACTTTTGTTTCTATTTATAACAGAAGGTAATTAAGATAAGATATTTGAATTTTTAAGCGTGATTAATTTTTAATCACGCTTTTTTGTGTGCTTTTATATAATGATATCAGGGTTGGGGACTTTTACCCCAACATCAAATAATTACTTTAGAAATGAGGATAATTATGGATTTAAAAAGACAGGCATCTGCCCCATTATATGAGGCAATTGAAAATTTCAGAAAAAAAAGAATAGTTCCATTTGATGTTCCGGGACACAAGCGTGGCAGGGGCAACCCTGAGCTTCTTGACCTGTTAGGTGAGCGTTGTGTAAGCATTGATGTTAATTCCATGAAGCCGCTTGATAACCTATGTCATCCGGTTTCTGTCATCAAGGAGGCAGAAGAACTTACCGCCGATGCATTTGGCGCAGAACATGCATTTTTTATGGTAGGCGGTACGACACAGGCTGTACAGAATATGGTGCTTTCTGTATGCCGGGCAGGTGATGAGATTATCGTTCCACGTAATGTCCATAAAAGTGTAATTAATGCACTTATTCTATGTGGTGCAACTCCTGTATATCTTAATACAGAGACTGATTCCAAGCTTGGAATTGTCCTTGGTGTTACGGTTAAACAGGTTGAACAGGCAATTATAGCACATCCTAAGGCTGTGGCTGTACTTGTCAATAATCCTACATACTACGGAATATGTTCAGATATCAAGGGAATATGCGATATAGCTCATTCCTATGGTCTTAAGGTGCTGGCCGACGAAGCCCATGGAACTCACCTGTATTTTGGAGATAACCTCCCAATTAACTCCATGAAAGCCGGTGCCGACATTGCCGCTATTTCCATGCACAAGTCGGGTGGTTCTCTTACGCAGAGTTCTATCCTGCTTACTAATAACGGAATAAATGCTGATTATGTACAGACGATTATTAATATTACACAGACTACCAGTGCTTCTTATCTTCTTATGACCAGCCTTGATATTTCCCGCAGAAATCTCGCTCTGCGTGGCCGTCAGTCATTTGCAAAGGTTACAGAATGGGCACAGTATGCAAGAGAAGAGATTAATTCCATCGGCGGCTATTATGCCTATGGCAGGGAACTTATTAACGGCGGCAGTGTTTACGACTACGATGTTACCAAACTTTGCGTGTATACAAGAGATATCGGACTTGACGGAATTGAAGTATATGACATACTCCGTGATGAATATGATATACAGATTGAATTTGGTGACATCGGAAATATTATGGCTTATATTTCCATAGGAGACAGAATACAGGACATTGAACGTCTTGTCGGCGCATTATCCGAGATAAGCCGTATTTATTCAAAAGAAGAAAAACGCTTTGAGATAGACAGACAGATGCTTCTTCCCAATGTACTCGCTTCCCCTCAGGAAGCATTCTATGCAGACAAAATAAAAGTGCCTATAAGAGAAGCATCAGGACATATATCAGGTGAATTTGTTATGGCTTACCCTCCGGGAATACCAATTCTTGCACCGGGTGAGGAAATTACTGATGAGATTATAGATTACATCTTATATTCAGTAGAAAAGGGATGTTCAATGCAGGGTATGGAAGATTCCAATCTCGAATATCTCAATATTTTAAAAATTTAGAATGGAGATAATGTGAAAAATAAGCTTAATAGCTTATTTTATCACATGGCTGATTTGTGCCGCAGGCGTCATAAATCAACCTTTATCGCAGAGCCAGATCTGACATTTGGCTCGCGATTTCTCCGGCATTAGAAAATGCCTGCGGAATGGAGATAATGTAAAAAATAATATGGAATTTTGGTTTTCGGAGCTTCACTCTCCGCATGTTAAATTTGATATAAGGGTTGAAAAACAGTTATTTTCAGCCATGAGTGACTATCAGCGTATTGATGTATTTGAGTCACCGGAATTTGGTAAGTTTATTACACTTGACGGCAGTGTAATATTTTCGGAACAGGACTGTTTTATATATAACGAAATGGTTGTACATGTGCCAATGGCAGTACATCCCGATGTTAAAAATGTCTTAATAATAGGTGGAGGCGATGGCGGAGTCGCAAAAGAATTGCTTTGCTATGACTCTGTTAAACACATCGACCTCGTTGAGCAGGACAACATGTTTGTTGAAGTCTGTAAAGAATATTTTCCTGAAACTGCCGCCGGCCTTTATGATGAACGTGTACATCTTTATAATTCTGATGCACTAAGATATCTAAGGTCACAACAGGATAAATACGACCTTATAATTAACGATGCAACAGACCCTTTTGGTGCATCAGAAGGATTATTTACAAGGGAATTTTATGGAAACTGCTATAAGGCATTAAAAGACGATGGAATACTTGTATACCAGCATGGAAGTCCATTTTACGATGAAGATGAACAGGCCTGCCGGAATATGCACAAAAAAGTATTTCATACATTTCCTATAAGCCGTGTCTATCAGGCACATATACCTACAAGTCCATCCGGCTACTGGCTGTTTGGATTTGCTTCAAAAAAGTACCATCCTCTGACCGATTTTAAACCGGCAGAGTGGAAACAAAAAAATATACATACAGAATATTACACAACTAATCTTCATACCGGAGCATTTATGCTTCCAAAATACGTTGAAGAGCTTTTAGAACAGGAGGAAAAGTAATGAGCAGAGTATTAGTAATCGGATGTGGAGGCGTAGCCTCTGTAGCAATTCACAAGATATGTCAGGTAAGTGATGTATTTACAGACATATGTATCGCAAGCAGAACTAAGAGTAAATGTGATGCTCTTGCAAAGGAGCTTGAAGATAAGACATCAACCAATATCACAACAGCACATGTAGATGCGGACAATACAGATGAGGTAATCGCACTTATTAAAGAATTTAATCCTGATGCCGTACTTAATGTCGCACTCCCTTACCAGGATCTTACAATTATGGATGCCTGCCTTTACTGCAAGGTTCCATATATAGATACAGCTAATTATGAATGTGAAAATACTGACGATCCAGAATGGAAGAAGATTTACGAAGAACGTTGTAAACGTCTGGGATTTACGGCATATTTTGACTATTCATGGCAGTGGGCTTACAGAGAAAAATATAAAGAGGCAGGAATTACAGCTCTGTTAGGAACAGGCTTTGATCCGGGTGTTACAAGCGTATTTACAGCATATGCACAGAAGCACTACTTTGATGAAATCCACACTATAGACATTCTCGACTGTAATGGCGGCGACCACGGCTATCCTTTTGCCACTAATTTTAATCCTGAGATTAATCTTCGTGAGGTATCAGCTCCTGGCTCATACTGGGAAGATGGTCACTGGGTTGAGATTCCACCAATGTCAATTAAAAGAGAATATAACTTTGACGGTGTAGGCATGAAGGATATGTACCTTTTACACCATGAGGAGATTGAAGCTCTTGCAGCTAACATCCCTCATGTTAAAAGAATACGTTTCTTTATGACATTTGGCCAGAGCTATCTTACACATATGAAATGCCTTGAAAATGTCGGCATGTTAAGAACTGACCCTGTTGAATTTAACGGTCAGCAGATTGTTCCTATACAATTTTTAAAGGCACTGCTTCCTGACCCTGCCTCATTAGGTCCACGCACCGTAGGAAAGACTAATATCGGATGTATATTTACAGGAATTAAGGATGGAAAAGAAAGAAAAATCTACATCTATAATATCTGCGACCATCAGGAATGTTACCGCGAAGTCGGCTCACAGGCCATCTCATATACAACCGGTGTCCCTGCTATGATTGGAACTATGATGGTTGTTAAAGGTCTTTGGAATAAGCCGGGCGTATTTACAACGGATGAATTTGACCCGGACCCATATATGGAAGCACTCAACAAATATGGTCTTCCTTGGATAGTAGAGGAAAATCCTGTACTTGTGGATTAATACATCCTTTATCAAATTAAATCAATGCTTAATTATACAAGCATATAAGTTTATTTTGATTTTGTTATATTTTTAACACGCAAAAAGCAGCTATGCGCCTGCAGGCATATGCATAACTGCTTTTATATGTTAAACATTAAAAAGCCATTATCCCATATGTAATATAATGGCTATCAGGGCAACAAGGTCTGACACCGCATGAGCATGCTAATAGGTTGGTAAAGGACCTTGTGACTCCAACATCATATAATTTTATGCCTGCGGAATGGAAAATACATGAACAACTTACAATTTAATGAACTTAAAACTCCTGTATATGTAATTGATGAAAAAAAGCTTATTCACAACCTTACTATCTTAAAGGATGTTGAAGAACGTACAGGGTGTCATATTCTTCTGGCACAGAAAGCATTTTCGGCTTACTCAGAATATCCGCTTATCGGTAAATATATAAGTGGAACCACTGCAAGCGGTCTGTTTGAGGCAAAGCTTGGTTTTGAATGTATGGGAAAGGAAAACCACGTCTTTGCTCCTGCTTTTACTAAATCCGATATGACAGAGCTTGTAAAAATATGCGACCACATTGTATTCAACTCGATAAGCCAGCTTAAACTTCATAAATCTATATGCCTTAATGCCGGTGTAAGCATAGGTCTTAGAATTAATCCTGAAATATCCACACAGGGTGAACATGCAATATATGACCCCTGCTCAGTGGGAAGCCGTTTTGGAGTGACTATTGATAAACTCAAAGAAGCAATAGATAATGAACCTGATGTAATTGACGGACTGTCAGGGATACATTTTCATACACTCTGTGAGCAGAATTCTGATGACCTGTTAACAACGCTTAATGTCGTCGAAGAGAAATTCGGCTTTATAATGAAGGATATGCAGTGGATTAATTTCGGAGGAGGTCATCATATAACAAGAGATGACTATGATATTGACACTCTCATACATTGTATACAACATGTACAGGATACATATAATGTCAAGGTGTATCTTGAACCCGGAGAAGCTGTTGCACTCAACGCCGGTTATCTTATAAGCACGGTGCTTGATAAAGTAGACAATGGCATTACTACCCTGATTCTTGATACCTCTGCCGCCTGCCATATGCCGGATGTGCTTGAGATGCCATATACGCCACCCCTGCAGGGTGCAAAGGCTCTTAAAAGATTCGCACTGACAGCTGATACTGAATCATCATCTGCTCACTGCTGCCGCCTGTCTTCATATACCTGCCTTGCCGGAGATATCATAGGTGACTATGAATTTGACCACGAGATAAATATCGGTGACAGGCTCGTATTTGAAGACATGGCAATCTATTCCATGGTAAAGAATAATACATTTAATGGAATACCTCTGCCTGATATAGCCGTAATGAAGCCTGATGGAAACTGTAAGGTAATAAGACACTTTGGATATGAAGATTTTAAGAGCAGATTATAGTTTATTGGGCAGAAGAAAAGTCTCCTGTACGGATTTTTCTTCGCCTCTTCGCAACAAAGTTGCCAAGAAATGAGGATTGATATGAATATTTTAACAACTACACCGTCTTTTGATAATTTCAGAATGCCGGCAGAATATGAAAGACACCATGGCTGTATTATGATATGGCCCAAACGCCCCGGTTCATGGATATATGGGGCAAAGAAAGCCCGTGAAGTATTTGCACAGATTGCTGCTGCAATAAATGAAAGCGAACAGCTATACATGCTCGTATCAAAAGAGCAGCTTGATAATGCAAGATCTCTTCTTCCTGAATCCATACATATAATTGAGATGGATTCAGATGATGCATGGGCAAGAGATACATGCCCGACCTTCGTTGTAAGCGGTGATTATAATGAGCCCTATGATAAACGTATAGTACGTGGAATTAACTGGGAATTTAACGCATGGGGTGGTTCCTTTGACGGACTGTATACAGACTGGTCAAAGGATAATCAGATAGCTGGGAATTTTCTTGAAATTACTGGATTTGACTGTTATGATGCAGCTCCATTTGTACTGGAGGGAGGCTCAATCCACAGTGACGGACAGGGTACATTACTTGTTACAGAAAGCTGTCTTTTAAGTGAAGGACGTAATCCAAAACTTACAAAATCGCAGATAGAAGACAAGTTAAAGGCTTATCTTAACGTATCTAAGATAATATGGCTTCCTGCCGGAATCTATAATGATGAAACTAATGAACACGTTGACAACGTATGTGCGTTTACAGCTCCGGGAGAGGTAGTCCTTGCATGGACTGATGATAAAAATGACCCACAATACGAGATGAGCAATGCCTGCCTGGAAGTATTAAATAATACAACAGATGCCTGTGGAAGAAATATAATTGTCCGCAAGCTTCCAATTCCGGCTAATCCTGTATGCATAACAGAATATGAACTTAATGGCTTTGAATTTGAAGATGGCGAGGATGTTCGTGTTGCCGGAGAACGTCTCGCCGCTTCTTATGTGAATTTTTATATTGCAAATGAATCTGTAATTGTGCCACAATTTGATGACATCAACGATAAATCCGCAATTGACATTTTGTCAGAAGCATTTCCCGACAGAAAAATCATTCCAATATATGCAAGGGATATTATCGTGGGAGGTGGAAATATCCACTGTATAACACAACAGATTCCCGATGGAATAGTGTGAAAAAATAATGCATAGTATGAAAAATGGAGATTAATATAGTGTGAAAAATAAGCTTGATAGCTTATTTTATCACAAGTTCATAAGTGAACTG
>URAI01000091.1 GCA_900545725.1 uncultured Eubacterium sp. | reverse complement strand
AACCACAGCAGGCAGAAGTTATAGCAGTTGGCCCAGGCGGAATGGTTTACGGCGAAGAAGTTGTTATGGCTGTTAAACCAGGCGATAAGGTTATATATTCAAAATATGCAGGTACAGAAGTTAAACTCGGAGATGAGGAGTTTATCGTAGTTCGTCAGAATGACATTGTAGCAATCGTAGAGGATTAAGGTTAATATATTTTATTAAAAAAATATCAGTTATAAGATATAATCTTATTTCAAATAAAAAGATTTAAAACAATAGAATTTGACACAATAAAATTAAAGTGATTTGTAGAAATCAAATATAGCAGATTAGGAGGCTTTTAATAATGGCAAAGGAAATTAAATTCGGTGCAGACGCAAGAGCAGCTCTTGAGAGTGGTGTAAATAAACTTGCAGATACAGTAAAGGTTACACTTGGACCTAAAGGAAGAAATGTAGTATTGGATAAATCATTTGGTGCTCCGCTTATCACAAATGATGGTGTTACTATTGCAAAAGATATTGAACTTGAAGATGGATTTGAGAACATGGGTGCTCAGCTTGTAAAAGAAGTTGCAACAAAGACAAATGATGTTGCAGGTGATGGTACAACAACAGCTACAGTTCTCGCTCAGGCAATGGTAAATGAGGGAATGAAAAACCTTGCAGCAGGTGCAAATCCTATCATTTTAAGAAAAGGAATGAAGCAGGCTTGTGACTGTGCAGTTGATGCTATTGCAAGCATGAGCTCAAAAGTAACAGGAAAAGACCAGATTGCAAAAGTAGCAGCAATCTCAGCAGGTGATGAAGCAGTCGGAGAAATGGTTGCAGATGCAATGGAAAAAGTTTCAAATGACGGTGTTATCACTATCGAAGAGTCAAAGACTATGAAAACAGAACTTGATCTTGTTGAAGGTATGCAGTTTGACAGAGGTTATGTTTCAGCATATATGGCAACAGATATGGATAAGATGGAAGCTAATCTTGATAATCCATATATTCTTATTACAGATAAGAAGATTTCTAATATTCAGGAAATTTTACCAATTCTTGAACAGATTGTACAGAGTGGTTCTAAGCTTCTTATTATTGCAGAAGATGTTGAAGGTGAAGCGCTTACAACACTTATTGTTAATAAGTTAAGAGGCACATTCAATGTAGTAGCTGTTAAGGCTCCTGGATATGGTGACAGACGTAAGGAAATGCTTAAGGATATTGCTATTCTTACAGGTGGTCAGGTTATTTCAGAAGAACTTGGTCTTGAACTTAAGGATACAACAATGGATATGTTAGGACGTGCTAAGTCAGTTAAGGTTCAGAAGGAAAATACTGTAATCGTTGACGGCGAAGGCGAAAAGTCTGAGATAGAAGCAAGAGTTGCACAGATTAAGGCACAGCTTGAAGAGACAACATCTGATTTTGACAGAGAAAAGTTACAGGAAAGACTTGCTAAGTTAGCAGGTGGTGTAGCTGTTATCAGAGTTGGTGCTGCTACAGAGACAGAGATGAAGGAAGCTAAGCTTCGTATGGAAGATGCTCTTAATGCTACAAGAGCAGCAGTAGAAGAAGGCGTTATCTCAGGTGGTGGTTCAGCATATATCCATGCTTCTAAGGAAGTTGCAAAGCTTGCAGCTACACTTAGCGGTGATGAAAAGACAGGTGCTGAGATTATTCTTAAGGCACTTGAAGCACCATTATTCCACATTGCTAACAATGCAGGTCTTGAAGGTGCAGTTATTATCAATAAGGTAAGAGAATCAGAGGTTGGCACAGGTTATGATGCTCTTAATGATAAGTATGTTAATATGATTGATGCAGGTATCTTAGACCCTGCAAAGGTTACAAGAAGTGCATTACAGAATGCTACAAGTGTTGCATCTACACTTCTTACAACAGAATCAGTTGTAGCTACAATTAAAGAAGATGTTCCAGCTATGCCGGCAGGTGGTGCAGGCGGAATGGGTATGATGTAATAATACAGATAATACCAGAATCCATTAACAATTATTAAAGTATAAGAACAGATTATATGAGTGAAAGCTTTATATAATCTGTTCTTTTTTTATTAATACAAGCCTGAATTATATGGTGTGGCGGTTAGGTTCATAAGATAAATTATATTCGGATATTCATGTTTCATTCATGTGTCAAAATCAGTTTAAAGCCTATGAGCGTAAGGATATACAATGTATTATAAATGTGTTATGCTATCAAAGTCTTTACATGACTTACACAGGAGTGAAGCAGAACAAATACGTCGGGAGAAGGTTATTTATGTTTTTTAATGACAGACAGAATAAGGATTTATCAGAAAAATTGGTAAAACTTGTTGTACCAATTGCCATACAGCAGTTTATGTTAGCACTTGTCAGTGCTACGGATGCAATGATGCTTGGTTTTGTAGATCAGGCATCATTGTCTGCAGTTTCTCTGGCCGGACAGATACAGTTTATTCTGAATTTATTCATAGCAGGTATTACGGCAGGTTCAGGAATAATGGTATCCCAGTATTGGGGAAAACAGGATGTGAAATCTATTGAAAAGATTATGCCGGTTGCATTATTTGCTAATCTTTTATCAGGCAGTATATTTACTATTCTTGCATTGGCAATACCTGAGAGGCTGATAAGAATATTTACAAATGAACAGGAACTTATTACAAATGGTACATTATATATACGGGCTGTGGCATTATCATATGTATTGTGTGCAATATCACAGGTATATCTTATTCTTCTTAAAAATACAGGACGTGCAGCTGTTAGTTCTGTTATTGGTTCATCAGCTGTTATTGTTAATATAATATGCAATGCTGTTTTAATATTTGGATTACTTGGCATGCCAAAACTTGGTATACGTGGTGCGGCATATGCAACTGTAATATCGAGAATAGTGGAACTTGTCTGGGCATACATAGCTGTAAATAAAGAAAGGATTGCCACCGTGAAATGGAGGGGGATTATCTATATAGATAAAACACTGACAAAGGATTTCTGGCATTACACAACACCTGTTCTTTGTGCATCATTGGTATGGGGGATTGCATTTGTATTATATTCGGTTATACTTGGACATATGGGGAGTGATGCAGTTGCAGCCAATTCCATAGCAAGTATAGTAAAGAGCATGGTGCAGTGTGTTATCAGAGGCGTGAGTGCCGGTGCCGGAATAATTATTGGTAATCTGCTTGGAGCTGGAAATCTTGATAAGGCAAGGGAATATGGTGGAAAAATTACAAGGTTGTCTATAGTTATCGGGATAATAACAGGAATGATTCTTATTATTCTTTCGCCGCTTATGTCAGATATAGCACCTATGTCAGATACAGCCGGGGAATACCTTAGATTTATGATGATAGTTTTGGGATTTAATCTTATGGGACAGTCGGTGAATACAACGGTGCTGGATGGAATATTCTGTGCCGGTGGTGATGCTAAATTTGATATGAAGGGCAATATTGGTGCTATGTGGTGTTTTGCGGTTCCGCTAGGCTTTATAGCTGCATTCGTATTCAATGCTCCGGTATGGTTGGTATATATCATAATAAGTCTTGACGAACTTGTTAAACTTCCTGCCGTCTATATACATTACAAAAAATATGTATGGGTAAGAAATATCACGAGATAAGAAAATTATACCAGAATTATAAAAGTATAAAGGAGTAAGCCGGCATCGGAGGATAAAAGATAAAAAGTGAAAAGCATATATAATTAAAATGCGGCAACAATAGGGTTTTCAGCTATGTCACGGCAAAGCTGTGAATAATGCAGGTTTAATAATATTATTATAGAAGAGATTGTAATTGCACAGTAAAAAAATATATTATATAATAATTGTATAATATTAATAAATATATTAGTAATTAGTATATAATGATCGCAATTTAACTGCAATCAGACGATGGAAAAAATTATTAATAACAGGGAGAAATATATATGAATATAAAAAAAATAATTAAGCCAGTACATAAAAAAATAGTACTTGGAGTATGCACTTCAATGTTTATTATGATTATATGCGGTTTTTATAATCCGGTAAAAGTTATGGCAGATAATGAAAAGACGTCAATTAATGAAGCATATTATTCCGGACAGGAGATACTGACATATAATGACGATATGCTTTCGGTTAATGATAAAGAATTATCAGATGATTCTAATACAACAGATACATCGGATAAGGATGGCATCTGCCAGTCAGAAGATGGAACATGGAATTATTACAGAAATGGTAAAATAGATAGTGGCTATACAGGTCTGGCTGAAAATGAAGCGGGCTGGTGGTATGTAAAAGATGGAGCTATAGATTTTAGTTATACAGGACTTGTACCCAATGAAAACGGTTGGTGGAGCGTAATAAATGGAAAGCTGGACTTTGGTTACACAGGATTAATGACCAATGAAAACGGCTGGTGGAGCGTAATAAATGGAAAGCTGGACTTTGGTTACACAGGATTAATGGCCAATGAATATGGCTGGTGGTATGTAGACGATGGCTGTATAGATTTTGATTATACAGGCAATGTAAGCGATGAAACCGGAATATGGAAGGTTGTAAATGGACATGTGGAATCAGAGGCAGAGCAAAGCTTCGCTGCACAGCTTCCCGCAGCGGAGGAATATTCACAGCTTGTGGTAGTTGAGTCAGAAGGAGTACATGCTACTGTTACAATGCATGAAAAACAGGATGGTGTATGGACAGAGATATTAAGAACTGATGGTTTTGTAGGTTCTATGGGTGTGGGACAGGCAAGTGCATATACATCTGTAACTCCACAGGGAACATTTCCTTTATATTTTGCATTTGGGATTAATCCTGATCCGGGCACTATAATTCCATATCTGCAGGTAGATGAATATGATTACTGGGTAGGAGATTCATGGTCAGATGTGTATAATCAGTATGTAAGAACAGATTCACCGTATACAGAATGGGACGATGCAGAACATATAATTGATTATCCGGATGCTTATGGTTACTGTCTGTTTATAGGCTATAACATGGAGGGTACACCGGAGGCAGGAAGCTGTTATTTTTTACATTGCTCTAATGGAAGACCTACAGCTGGCTGTGTATCTGTATCAGAGGAGGATATGGCATTTATATTGACACATATAGGTGATAGCTGCGGAATTGTTATAGAGTAGATTTTTATAAATGTTGTAAACAAATATTTATAATAGTATAATATAATCATATTTAATATGCGTAGATATATATGCACATAAAATATTACAAATAATAAATCAAAGTGAGGAAAAGGATGAATAATTTACCAACAGAGCAGATTATTAAGACAAAGGCTCCAGGGTTATCGATAGTATTCAAGGCAGTTATGATTATAGCCTGTATACTTGCTGTAACGACGATACCACAGACATATGCACTTGGAGTGATACTTCTTGCAATTCTTATGATTGCAACTGTCATTGTATTTAAGTATTATAATGCAGAATATGAATATTCACTTGTTGATAATGACATGACAGTTGATAAGATAATGTCAAGATCCATGAGAAAAAGATGTGGCGTATATAATATTGCCAGGGCAGAGCTTATTGCACCTGCCGGTTCACAGGATGCATTAAGAATGGAACATCGCAAATTAAGAACGGCAGATTATACATCTAATCAGGAGTCGGATAATATTGTAGTGGTATATACAATGGACAACAGTAATGAGATGGTAAGAATATTTATAGAGCCTGATGACAGAATGAAAGCTGCACTTAAGGCAGCAGCGCCAAGAAATGCATACAAATGTGGAGAATAAATATCAGTCATTATAATGTAAGGTTACAATATAATGTAAAGTGATATAAGCATAAAATATTCAAGAATTCTGAATATTTAAAAGTTCTTTTATAAATGATAATAAAATGTCAAAGTTTTACATTAATTTATGTTTGACATTTTAAAATTATTCTGATATATTATGAAACAATATATAATAGGGCTGACACAATGTCAGCCTGAATTTTCCTTGATGAGGAATAATATACACTATACTATTTATTTAAAGAAAGAGAGGATACAGTACAATGGGTGAGATTATTGGTGAAGGAATTACATTTGATGATGTGCTTTTAGTTCCACAATATTCAGAAGTAACACCAAATATGATTGATTTATCTACACAGCTTACTAAGAAGATTAAGCTTAACATTCCACTTATGAGTGCAGGAATGGATACTGTTACAGAGCATAGAATGGCAATCGCTATGGCAAGACAGGGTGGTATCGGAATTATTCATAAGAATATGTCTATTGAAGAACAGGCAGAAGAAGTTGACAAGGTTAAACGTTCAGAAAACGGAGTTATAACAGATCCGTTTTATCTTCACCCAGAAAATACACTTGAAGATGCTAACAATCTTATGGGAAAGTTCAGGATTTCAGGTGTTCCGATAACTGATAACGATGGAAAATTAGTTGGTATTATTACTAACAGAGACTTAAAGTTTGAAGAAGATTATAAAAGACCAATCAGTGAGTGCATGACAAGTGAGAATCTTATTACAGCACCTGTGGGAATAACACTTGATGAAGCCAAAAAGATTCTTGGCAAGGCAAGAAAAGAAAAGCTTCCTATAGTAGATGATGATTTTAAACTCAGAGGTCTTATTACAATCAAGGATATCGAGAAGCAGATTAAGTATCCTTTATCAGCACATGATTCACAGGGAAGACTTCTTTGTGGAGCAGCAGTAGGTATTACAGCTAATGTTATGGAAAGAGTTGATGCTCTTGTCAAAGCTAAGGTTGACTGTATTGTAATCGATTCAGCACATGGTCATTCTAAGAATATAATTACAACATTAAAGCAGATTAAGGCAGCTTATCCTGACCTTCAGGTTATTGCGGGTAATATTGCAACAGGTGCAGCAGCTAAGGCACTTTGTGAAGCCGGTGTAGATGCTGTAAAGGTAGGTATCGGACCTGGTTCTATCTGTACAACAAGAGTAGTTGCAGGTATTGGTGTACCTCAGGTAACAGCAGTAATGGATGCCTATGCAGAAGCTAAGAAGTATGGTATTCCTGTTATTGCTGATGGTGGTATCAAGTACTCAGGTGATATAGTTAAGGCCATAGCAGCAGGTGGTAATGTATGTATGCTCGGAAGTCTTCTGGCAGGCTGTGACGAGGCACCTGGTACATTTGAATTATTCCAGGGAAGAAAGTATAAGGTATATAGAGGAATGGGTTCTATAGCAGCTATGGAAAATGGCAGCAAGGACAGATATTTCCAGACAGGTGCTAAGAAGCTTGTTCCGGAAGGTGTTGAAGGAAGAGTTGCATATAAGGGACTTGTAGAAGATACCATATTCCAGCTTATGGGTGGTTTAAGATCAGGTATGGGTTATTGTGGAGCACCTGATGTAACAACACTTCAGGAGACTGCTAAGTTTATTAAGATGTCTTCAGCTGCATTAAGAGAGAGCCATCCACATGATATCCATATCACTAAAGAAGCTCCTAATTATAGTGTAGAAGATAAGTAATTACATTTATATACAATTAGATCTGCTGTAATAATATAATCAGTGGATAATACAGATTGTAGATAGTACTACATCTGCATCTGATGGTGTATTTATCAGGTAATTGTAAGAAATAAGTTGATTTATAAATGAGTTGATGTATATTGAAGCTGTGCATTAATTATTGTTATAATAAATAATAGAGGTTCCTGCTTGGGAACACATCTTTTATAGTATAACATATTTAATGCACGGCTTTTTATGTGGACAGCATTAGTATAATATGCCGGTAAATGTGAAAAAATTGTCAGATAATGTACAAACAATTCGATTTTGTCTTGATAAATAGACAGAAAGTGTAGTATAATTGAACCATAGAAATGTATAAATAATCATATTATCAATATTTCTGTCGCATAATATATAGACAGTTTATTATAGAGATGAGATGGAAAGTTTAGTGATGAATTTATATTTTCAGGGGATTGACTTACATATGGGGGATTGTAAGAAGTACTTATTGTTTAATTCATTCAAGGAGAGAGAATATGAAAGATATGTTATTCAGTAGGTACATTGCAAAGAATTACATGGGTAACAGCCTGTCAGACAGAGAATTGCGTGTACTTAAAACAGGAGATGTAGATGCACTTGTTGCTACATTTGTCAAGATGAGAAATGAACGTTATGTTCAACAACTTCAATGTATATTAAAGAATTTTAAGATATATCTTAAGGATTCAGTAATTCTTAACCGGATAACTGTAAGTGAAGAGTATGAAGGTAAGTTTTTAGGATGTCAGATAATGGATGGTGATATGGATATATTATTTGGCATTGAAGGGGACGAGGATGTACTCTTAAAGCTTGCTTCACAATTTGCCGGTGAAGATTTTGATACATTTAATGAAGATGTATATGATGCAGTGTGCGAGATGATTAACTGTATTAATGGTTCGTTTGCCACAAGATTAAGCAGAGAAGATGTTGAAGTGATACTTCATCCTCCGGTATTTTATGACGATATAAGAATTAACAGTGATAAAGGATTCTATGTGGTTAATATGGATATGGATGGAATATCCTTTGATTTTATTATGGCAATAGATGAATGTATAGAGATTGCAAGCAGTGAGGATATAATCTGACAGGGCAGTTGACCTTGATTTAATAATTCTGGGGATTATTTACAGGAATATATGCAGAATCTGACAGATAAAGATGAAAGGTAAGGTTTCAATATGGAAAAGATATTAATAGTTGACGACTCAAAGACATCAAGAAAATTTCTAAGAAATATGCTTACAGGAGCAGGTTATGAGGTGGTTGCCGAGGCTGTTGATGGGATAGACGGTGTTGAAAAATATAAAGAATACAAGCCTGATGTTGTCACAATGGATATTACTATGCCTAATCTTGATGGCATAGATGCAGTAACACAGATAATGAGAATAGACCCGGATGCCAAGATAATAATGGTTACGGCGGCAGGTCAGAAGAATAATGTGGTTGAGGCAATTAAGAGAGGTGCCGTTGATTTTGTGCAGAAGCCTTTTGAGGCAGAGGCAATAGTAGATGTTATAAAGAAAGCAATGGAAGAGTAGCATATGTATAATTATAAGATAGTATTACAGTATGATGGTGGAAGATATGATGGATGGCAGCGTCTTGGCAGGGACGGTTCTTCTAATACAATAGAGGCTAAAATTAAGGATATAATTAGCAGGATGACAGGTGAAGAGATTGACATATATTGTGGAAGCAGAACAGAAAAAGGAGTTCATGCTTTTGAACAGACGGCTAATTTTAAGCTTAATACAAGACAGAAAGATTATGAGCTGAGAAATTATCTTAACAGATATCTGCCAAGAGATATAGCAGTTCTTGGCGTTGAAGCTGTAGATGAAAGATTTCACAGCCAGCTGAATGCAAAGGCAAGAGTGTATGAGTACAGACTTGATACGGCGGATATAGCAGATGTATTTAATAGAAGATATTGTTATCATACATTTGAAAAACCTGATTTTAATGCTATGCGTAAGGCAGCAGAATATTTTGTGGGAGAGCATGATTTTAAAGCATTTACAACTGCAAGAAAGAGTAAGTCTACTGTAAAGAGGATTGATAATATTGATATCCTGTATAATGAGAAGAATCAGAAAGCAGCAATAAGAATAACTGCTAATGATTTTCTTCATAATATGGCAAGACTTATGACTGGTATGCTTATTGATGTTGGGAATGGAATTAAGAAACCGGAGGATGTTAAAAAAGCACTTGATGGTGAGGATATACAGATGTCACTTCCGGCAGAGCCACATGCATTATTTTTAAAAAAGGTTATATATTAGACATAATATAAAATATTATAATTGTATAATTAATTAGTATGATTATCAAAGTATCATTTCAGGTGTAATGGTGCTTTGATTTTTTTTGCATATAATATATGGTATATAATATGCGGCGTGAAGTAATAAGATAAATGCGAAATGAGTGATATAACTCACTTCGCATTTTTA
>URAI01000090.1 GCA_900545725.1 uncultured Eubacterium sp. | reverse complement strand
ACATCTTCTTGAACTGTCGTTCAAGAAGCGTCCCTCGCTTTCAGCTCGGTCAATCTCAATTTCCTACATGTTTTGTATAGCTTCTATTACCTGTGCTTTACTCATTATTTTATCTTTGCTAAAAGATTCTAAGCTTTTTGCTTTTGAAGTATCATATACTGAATTAAGCATCGCTTTATATTCTTCCTTTGATACAGGATTGCCATTCCATGTATAATCATATATATATTCGCCACTGGCATCTGTCTGTGCCACTCCGTCTTTATCCTGATATATTCCTTCATCAATCATTGTCAGTTCACCATTTTTTAAAGAATAAACGATATCAAAATAGTATCCCATATGACCATCAGTATTACATAAAAGACCATCTCTTTCTATGTATGAGTATCCAAGCCTTCGTAACTGTGTCGACTCTACTGAACCACTATTATACACCACAACTCTACATCCTATTGCTTCACAATCTCCTATTTCTATAATTTCAGGTATATTATCATTGTCAAGATATATCAAATCATAACCCATATTCCTGCTTGATGAATTATTATTAAGATAATCAATATAAGCATCCTTCCACTCATCAGAAACTTGTGTTGTTTCCGGTATGGCTGCCTGTGTCGTTGCCTCTGTTGCTGCCTGTGTTGTCTGAGCCTGTGTAACCGCTTCTTTTGTAGTTTGCTGCGTCTGAGCAGCTGTTGTTTCTGCTGCTTTCTGTGCAGCCGTACTTGTCTGTACTGTATTAGCTGCGTCTGCACTCTTATTATCATTTGACGAACCACATGCTGTAAGTCCTATACACATTGTAGCTGCCATTATTATTCCCATCTTTCGTATTCCATTTATATAATTATATTTTATCATTTTCATTTATCCTTTTCTATATCGTTTATGTTAGTTTAGATTTCTCATATACCTGTTATTATTCAGGAATCGCCTGCAAATCCTGCTACGAAGTGCTGGTCAGCTGTGCTGACTTTATATATTTCTTATAAATCCTTAAAATGGAACTGCTTTTTTCCACTGGCATAATCATCTACAATATGTCCATCTCCATACAGTTTATATTTGTAAGTAACAAGCCCTTCAAGTCCTACCGGTCCTCTTGCATGGATTTTGCTGGTACTTATGCCGACTTCTGCTCCAAAGCCATATCTGAAACCATCAGCAAATCTTGTTGAACAATTCTTATATACTCCGGCAGAATCTACCATCTGCATGAATTTTTCAGCACTTTCATCATTTTCTGTAATAATACAATCTGTATGATGCGAACCGAATCTGTTAATATGTTCAATTGCCTCATCTATATTATCTACAAGCTTAACTGATATGGCAAGGTCGAGATATTCTGTATCAAAATCAGCATCCTCCATATGCTCACAGTTAATATACTCTGCTGCTTCGTCAGTTCCATATAATTTAACATTTTTTTCACGCAAAGCCTTTGCTATAACAGGAAGGGCTTCTTTTGCTATACTTCTGTTTACAAGAAGAGTCTCTGTTGCATTACATGCCGCTGTATACTGTGTCTTTGCATCAACTACTACCCTTACAGCTTTATCAATATTGGCATCCTTATCCACATAAATATGACATATTCCATCGGCATGTCCCATTACCGGGATCTTTGTATTATTCATAATATATTGTACAAACTGGTTAGAACCTCTTGGAATAAGAAGGTCAACCGACTTATTACATTCAAGCAGTTCATCAATCTCATTATGCTGTTCTGCCTGTAACATACAGCCGTCAGGTGCACCACAGCTTACCGCAGTATTATATATAATATCAAACAATACTTTATTAGTATTGGCAGTCTCTTTTCCACCCTTTAATACGGCACAGTTACCGCTTTTAATGCATAATGATGATATCTGTACAAGTGCATCCGGTCTTGCTTCAAATATAATTCCTATCACTCCTATTGGGCATGACACCCTGTAAAGATTAAGTCCATCATCTAACTGTCTGGCAAGTTCAGTCCTGCCTACAGGGTCAGGAAGCTTAATAAGTTCATCAATTCCTTTTGTAACATCAGAAAGCTTATGTCCATCAAACTTAAGTCTTTTCTTAACTGACTGGGCAATTCCATTTTCATCTGCTGCCTCAAGGTCTTTTTTATTAGCTGCAAATATCTTTTCACTGCTGTCAATAAGTGCCTCCTTTACATTAGCCAGAATATTATTTCTGACTTCAAGTGAAAGACCAGCCATCTTATAACTGTCAGCTTTCATCTTACGTGTTGCTTCCTGCATATTCATACTCATTATTCTCCTCACTCTGTCTTATTTATTGAATGTTAATGCATTGTAAGAATGCATAATTCTTATCATCAGTTAAAATGTTATACATGCTGTCATATGTACTGTTCTTATCACTCTATTTAAGATTTTTTGTTTTAAAAATGTCTTTCGAATTATTCTTTAATACAAGATATGCCTGATTGCCAGCCGACTTATCTTTGTCTGTATTACCGGTACTTCTATCCTGTCCTACATTCATCTTGTCATCTTCTATTTCATTCAGCTTATCTTTAATCTTCTGATATTCACTGATTGCACGCATAATAAGATTAACATCCTCTGGTGTAAACATTCCCACAGCCTGACTAAGACTGTCAAGATTATCTGTATTGACCACAAGGCTTCCGCTTGTCAGATGTATTGAAAGACACTTCTTAGGATTGCTTACATCTCCAAGACACAGCCTGTTTCTGTCGCTGTCACAGCTAAATGCAACACCATTGTATACAATCGTTCCCGATGAATCAGCATTTTCTCCATATGGACATCTTATACGTCCTTTTCTATATTTTTCATATGGTTCTTGTACATCATCTACATTTTCAACAACACCATTATTAATGCTTTTAATTGAACATCCCCATTTGTCTGACATACCACTAATCAAAGAATTATTAACCTGCATACTCATTCTTTCTATTTCCCCTTTCATATTATTTATATGCTTGGATACATGTGAAATTGCACTTCAATACCCGCCATCATAACACTTTCATGTTGTTTATACTTATTATAAATATGTACTCATAACGAATATACGCTTATACTCATTCAAGATTGACCAGCGAATACTGCTGTGAACCGCTGGTCAACTCAGACTGATATATATTCATTATGAAAATTGCACAATACAGTTAATCACATTATCTGTACTTATAACGACTATATCACTATTACCATATCGGCAATATGTACATAACACATTACTATCAGGCATTATTTCTTTCTTATACTCTATCCTTATTGATGAATACTCCATATTATTTATATTATCCGGCAACGCTTCCAATGCCATATCAAGATATACAAGATTATGAACATGTCCATTAAAATCAATATCACGCTTTAAAACCCTGTATGGAATCTTAATTATGCCATACTTTTCCTTTAATAATTTACTATTATCATTAGTTTCAGACATCTTACCGCAAGTCTTATCATTATCCTTGTCATTACAATCTGTAAAATCAATATCCTGTGGAAGTATTATTTTTTCAATATCATCTGATACAGCTATCTTTCCGGCTTCACATTCATATCTCTTAGTTATGTCCTCTGTCAGTCTGCACGGACGTCTTCTTACAATATCCATAAGCAGCCATCTTGATGTAGCTGTGGCAATAATATTGCCCTCATTATCTGTAATCTTAAAATCCCTGTACGCAGTAAGCTTGTCATATTTTCTCGTCCATGTATAAGACTTTACACTTTCATTGTATTCTGCTCTACTAAATATTCTTATATCCCAGTCAAGAATTATCCAGCTTAGATTATCCTTCATACACTCATTAACTGCAAATCCAAGGTTGTATGAATGTAATGTCGCTGTCTCTTCCATTATTGACATGATACCAGCATTAGAAATCTTATTGCCATCGTCTATATCTCTCATTCTGATTTTAAAGTCATTCTCAAAAAGCATATTTATTCCTCATTATCATTAATTAATGTTCATAATTGTATAAAAATACAATATTGTATATATATATACAATTATATTCCAAGCCCGTCAAGATATCTTTCCGTATCAAGAAATGCTGTATTTTTAACAAGCCCAATTAATTTATTATACACCTCGCGATTATGTTCTTCAATATCCCAATTCTCTGATTCCTCTTCAATAGACATAAATTCCATCATATCAAAATGCTGTGCAGCCACTTTTATACGTTTCATCAGATCAAGAAATTCCTGCTCTGTAAGAATCTTTTTTTCACTGTTATCTACAATTGTATCAAGATATGTTCCTATTGACTTCTTACATCTGTCATATATCTCAAACAGCTTATCTGTCTCATTCCACACATCAGGTACCTGATTATTTGATGACATCTGTTCAAGCTCCCAAGCCTTTTGTGATAATTCCACAGCTCCTATAAGCTTTGCCGTACTCTTAAGCCCATGCACATTAATTGTATAATTTTTTACATCATCCCTTTCTCTCGAATGATTAAGTTTATCTTTAGTAGCATCTATTGATCCATAAAAATCTTTAAGATTATTTATAAACATCTCACTGCCTGCGTTATATAATTTGGCTGTTTCAATATCTATACAATCAATATGGATATCATCCCATCCGGAGGTCTGCTTATTATCATTATCTTCGCTCTCACCGGTGTTTATATCATTATTCTCTTCATCAATTGATTGGAGCTTGTTCTTTGGCAGCCACCTTTTTATAATCTTTATAAGTGTCTTTCCCCCTACAGGCTTGCTTATAAAATCCTGCATGCCTGACTGTATAAATGTTTCTTTCATTCCCACCATAACATTTGCGGTCAGTGCAATAATCGGCACACTGGCATAATACGGATCTCCGGTCGTCTCCGCCAGCTCCCTTATCTTTATTGTTACTTCAATCCCATCCATTTCAGGCATCATATGATCCATAAGAATAATATCATATTTTGTATTTTTAACCTGTTCAAGTGCGATTTTTCCTGACTGTGCCGTATCTATATGCATCTGTAAATGTTCCAGCAATGCACATGCAACATTAAGATTCATCTCAAGGTCATCCACAATAAGTATTCTTGCCTTTGGCGCAATAAAACCTGTATAATTCATATTTTCAGCCATAAGATTCTTTCTCTTATGCTCAAAGGATCCTATATTGCTGCCACTTACCACGCATTGCTCCAATGTAAAATAAAAATCAGACCCTTTTCCATACTTCGTTATAAGCTCAATCTTACTGTTCATTGCCTTAAGAAGATTAACCACGATACTCATTCCAAGTCCGGTACCCTCAACATTGTAATTCTTATTTTCATCAAGACGTTCAAACTTTTCAAATAATCTCTGTCTGTCCTCATCACGTATTCCTATACCTGTATCCTTTACGGAGAAAAATATATGGCGTAATGGAGAGCTGCTCTCCTCGTCCAAAAGCTTTACAGTGAATGTCACTCCACCATTTTCTGTATATTTCACAGCATTATTAAGGATATTAAGAAGAATCTGCCTTATATGTGTCTCATCACCGATAAGCACCTCCGGAAGTCTGCCATCTATGTCTGCTGTAAATGTAAGTCCTTTCTTCTGTGCAAGAGACTCTGTTATACTGATAACATTATCAAGAAGCTGTACCAGATTATATTCTACAGAATATATCTCTAATTTACCTGATTCAATCTTACTTATATCAAGTATTGAATTAATTATCTCTTTCATTGAAGCTCCGGCACTTTGTATGCTTGATGAATATGCAGTTATTTTTTCGTCATGCGAATCCCTTAAAATCATCTCATTAAAACCAAGAATGGCATTAAGAGGTGTTCTTAAATCATGACTCATATTGGCAAGGAACTGTGTCTTTTCTTCTGATGCCGTCTTAAGGTCAACATTGACATAATATAATCTGAGGGCTGATTCTATAGACAAGGCAAGAATATAAAACATTATTCCAATCGTAATTAACAAACCATCATTTGGAAAATCCTTATCTGCAAAGATATATTTGCAGATTTCTAATATTCCAAGCGGAACAAATATACCAATACCTATCAATGGAACTTTCCAGAATATACCACTATACGCATCTTTCTTTGAACGTGCATATATAATCTCCGAAATCTGAATGCCCGCAACAAACAGTAACTCAAAACATAATGTAACCTGTGTAATCCTTAAAGTGGAGCCAAGCGGGCTTATTCCAAGAAAATGAAGGCTGTTATTAATAATCCATACCACCATTGGTATCACCGCCGCTGTAACAGAGAGTCTTTTAGTTATTGTTCTTCTATTGCCATATGAAAAAAATAATGCTATAGGAACAGGCGTAAGCATAAGTATCTCATATGCCATAACTGTTATAAATACACTATTTTTAAATATGAACTGGCTAAACTGTGTCTCTGTAAACAACCATAATGCTATAGATAATGTAAATAATGAAAGGCATAGTCCTTCATTAAATCTTATATGAATAACAAATTTAATTACCATCCATGCTATAAACAATGCTATCGCACAGACAATCAATGCAAATGCACAAAATATTGTAAGAGCTTTTTTAGACAATACTGACAATATAAATGAACCTCTGTCACCAAGATAAGCCTTGCCCGGACTGCAAAGATACCTGTCTATGTCACAATAAGATTCAATTACTATCTGTTTTCCTGAATCACTTCTTGAAACTTCTATCTCATGATATATGCTTCCCGGCATACCAAGCCATGTATCACGTTCTGTAGAATTATTAACCTGATCATAGACAACAATTCCATCTATAAGTATTCTTATCTTAGTATGTCTTGCCTTAAAGAAAAAAGAAATATCCCGGTCTATCTGTGGAAGAGTATTTGATAATATCATCTCTTTGGTATCCGTATCGGGCAATGTTGCCGGCAGATTATCAACAAAGCCCTTCTTTCCATTCAGCATATCATAAGCCCACGGCGTATTAAATTGCACCTCATTGTTATTCCTTATCTTACTGTTTTCTTTGTTTCCAAAGGTTGCTAACAATAAAATCAGAGATAAAAACATCAGAAAAAGATATAACATAACCTGCCATTTTCTTTTAAATAAATCCTTCATAATCTAATCTCCAATCCGTGTTTATTTCTTTGATTTTCCGGCAAAGAAACCATCCACAACCTCAAGCAGTTCATCCTTTCCGAGCGGCTTTAAAAGATAACCCTGTGGATATAATGACAGACATTTAAGGATAACTGCTCTGTCTACAACGGAAGTAACAAAATATACCGGAATTGAAGAAAGTTCAGGCATTGTTCTCATTATTTCAAGCATCTCTCCTCCTGTCATTGAAGGCATACGGTAATCAAGAAGAATAAGATCAGGAATTGTATTTTTCATATATGCAAATGCATCCCTTGCCGAATTAACAGCAGCAACCTCATATTTTCCACTCAGGAAACCAAAGAATGTCTTAAGAATAATAGGCTCATCGTCAACAAGAAGTACTCTTGGACGTGTCTTTTTATACTTAACCTCATCGTATTTAAACATACCAATCTCATATTTTTTAATCTCATAGTCTACTATTCTATATTCACCTACACCTGAGCCGTTAATTTTAAGAACCATATTATTGATTCTGGCATTAATTCCCTCATATGCCTTTTTATTAATGATGATTGCACTTTTTTCAACTATTCTGTCTGGCTGTGTCCTCAGGATAATTGTTGTCTTAATCCCCTTTTCATTACTTATTACATCTGCTTCTATTCTCTCGCTTGCTGTTGTAACTCCTCCTATAATAACGCCATTCTTACCCGATGCACATACTTTTTTTCTTGCTGTTGCATTACAATTAATCATATGATCTATCATAATACAATCTGCTTCTATTGTAGCATCCTCAAGAAATGTTGCGACGACTGAATTTCTTGCAATAAGCTCTGCCTTTCCTCTGCCATGAACACCTCTTTTAATAATAATATCCTTTCCTGATTCTATGTAACAGGATTCAACAACACCATCTATCTCAACCTTACCTGTTACATTAATCCTTACACCACCATTAACACTTCCGGTTATATGTACATCTCCATTAAAATTGATATGTCCTGTTCCATAACCGACATCACCACTTATATATAATTCATCCTGAACTGACAATTCACTTCCATCAAGTACTATCTGTCCGCTTTTCTTTGCATAATAATCATTACCGCGTTTATCTACCTGCTTCAAAATCAATGGTGATGCTTCCTTTGCCGGTACCGGCGCAATAACAGAAGCGAATACTGTATATCCAAATGAACCTGGTTTGGCAGGATGATACTGTGCAAGCTTTGTTCCTTCTACTGTAAGCTCCCGCTGCACAGAATAATCCACTGAACCATCTAATCTGATTGCAGGTTTTTTATTTTTCATATCTGTATTAAAGAAAAACTCATAAAAGCCATCCGTTCCCGGTATGGCATTTTTTCCAACAGCGACCGTATATGTATCATAGTATTCTTCATCCTCAACCATTTTTTTAACTACAGCTTTATCTATGCCTGCTTTAATTCCAAATTTATCAAGCTCTCCTAATATATAACTTTCTGTTACTTCAATATCATTATCAGGAATTATACTCGCTGTTGCAATCATTGTATCCTTCGAAACACTTATAGCTAACTTGCCCTTCATATGTATCACCCTCCATTCATATGCCAACATTATTATCTGTTGATATTTTTTATAATTCCATATATTTTATCAAATTATACGACATATTATCTGATAAGTCAGTAATTATCAGACTTTTTTATTTATTATACCTTAAACTGACCGGTCTTGCAAATATTATTTATGCCAACCTATGCAGCCAATTCCCCGGCTGACTAATTTTCATTATATGTGATATCTTACACGTAATCGTAGCAGAATTATTTTAATTATCGACAAAAAATATAATTTATTATATAATATCAGTTATGCAGACATTTTAATAATGTCTTTTATATTTATCAAATTATTCGCTGTAATAGCTAAGCTGTTTTATTACAGCCCCGTATACAAAGAAAGGATAATGTTACAATGAACAAAATCTACAAAGCTTTTCCCGGTGGAAAGCATAAGGTCTTAACCTTAAGCTATGATGACGGTAAACTTGCCGACAGACGTCTTGTCTCTATTTTTAACAAAAATGGAATTAAAGGAACCTTTAATCTTAATTCTGGTATTATTAACCCTGAGATCCGTATTCCACAGAGCGAATGGAAAGAACTATATGCCGGTCACGAAGTTGCGGTGCATACTCTCACACATCCTACCATCAGCAGATGTCCGGACATTGAAATTGTCCATGAGATTCTTGATGACAGAACCAATCTTGAAAAAATCATGGGATATCCTATACATGGAATGGCCTTCCCTAATGGTGCATGCGATGATAGAATATGTAATATTGCTTCCCAGCTTGGCATAAAGTATGCACGAGTTGCAGCTGATCAATATTCTGTTGTAAAAAGTGCCGAACTTAATGCCAAATATGCACAGGGTCCTATTCTTCTTGGTGATGCAACCGGCTTTAACATGCCTGAAAATTATATGCGATGGCTTCCTACCTGCCACCACAACCACGAGCTTGTAAGCTTCGGTAAGAAGTTTATGAGTCTTAAGAAGACTCAGTACCTCTATATGATGTATGTATGGGGACACAGCTTTGAATTTGACAGAAATAATAATTGGAATGTTATGGAAGAATTCTGTGAAATGATTGGCGGACAGGAAGATATCTGGTATGCCACTAATATCGAAATTGTCGAATATAATGAATTATTCGACAGACTTGAATTTTCTGCTGATAACACATTTGTCTATAATCCATCTGCTAAACCGGTATGGCTGACCGTCAATAACAAACCGGTTGAAGTAAAGGGTGGAGCAACTGTTTTCTTTTAAATCATACTTTATTTAAAATAGTGTGAACAATAAGCCTGATAGCTTATTTTATCACAAGTTCATAAGTGAACTGGCTATTTGTTTCTGAGCAGAACAAATAGCCATTGATGGCAGAAGAAAAATTGTCTGTGC
>URAI01000089.1 GCA_900545725.1 uncultured Eubacterium sp. | reverse complement strand
GACCTGATTTATTATATCCTTATCAAGGTGGCATACCTTATCCTTTAAACGCTTCTTATCAATCGTTCTTAACTGTTCAAGCAGTATGACCGAATCTTTTACAATATTACAACGCATTGAATCTATCTCAACATGTGTAGGCAGCTTTGCTTTATTCATTTTGGATGTAATTGCTGCACATATTACTGTGGGACTATGCTTGTTGCCTGTATCATTCTGTATTATTAAAACAGGTCTTACTCCACCCTGCTCAGAACCAACAACCGGTCTTAAATCTGCATAAAATATATCTCCTCTTTTTATTACCAATTTAATTCACACTCCCCAAAGCACATTTCAATTAATCTTTAATTCACATATCTGTGTATTGGTAGTATTTCCAGCTTGCGGGTGTGTATTCACATTTATTAAAATAAATTTTATTTATATATTTTTAAGCTTCCATTTTTCATGGAAATAATCATGACTTCCTATATACCGTCCGTTAAGATAATAATTACGTGGTATTCTCTTTCCGAGATCACATACAAATTCATAGTTAAATGTTCCTGCAAGTTCTGATATTTCCTCAATTGAGATATATCCGTCCTTGTCATGTCCTATGAGTGTTACGACATCACCACGCTTCACATTATCTATATCTGTTACATCAACCATCATCTGATCCATGCATACTCTTCCTACTATATCTGCTCTTTTGCCATCAATCAGGACATATCCCTTAGATGATAAAGCTCTCGGATAACCGTCCCCATAGCCTACTGATACAGTTGCAACCTTTGTTTTCTTAGTTGTTGTATACGTTCCGCCATAGCTTATCTTTTCACCTGCTTCAATCTCTTTTACCATTGTTATATGACTCTTTAACTGTATTGCGGGTGTTAATTTTACTCTGGATTTATCTACTTCTTCTGATGGATACATTCCATACATTGCTATGCCAAGTCTTACCATATCAAGATTAACCTGTGGCATATCTATTATTGCCGCACTATTTGAACAATGTCTTATTTCAAATGTTATTCCTTCCGCTTCAAGACCATCTGTAAATGTTTTAAATTTGTCAAACTGCTTTAGAGCTGATGTCTTATCTTTCTCATCAGACGCCGCAAAATGAGTAAATATTCCTCTTGCATTAAGATTTTTAAGTTTCTTTATCTGCCTTACTATTTCCTTACCACTCTCATCCGGTTCAAGACCTATTCTTCTCATTCCAGTATCCACCTTAATGTTACAGAATGCCATTTTACCAAGTCTTTGTGCAACAGCATCAAGCTCCTTAGCTGTTTCAATATCAAATATTGTCGCATCTATTTCATTTTTTACGAGAAGCTCATATTCATCCGGATTGACATAACCAAGAATCAGTATGGGTTTATCTATACCATTTTCCCTAAGATTAACTGCTTCATCAAGCGTTGCAACCGCATAACCGTATACGAGATCTTTTACAGCCTTAGATACAGCAATATCGCCATGTCCATAACCGTCTGCTTTAACCACTGCAAGCGCCTTAGTTCCCTCTCTTGTCAATGCTTTTAACGCTTTAACATTATTAACAATTGCATCAAGATCTATATCTGCATATACTCTGTAATATTTTTCCATTATGTTTGTATCTCCTAATTTATATTGTATTACATTCAAGATTCGCATGCGAATCTTTCTGCAAGCCGTCAACCAGCCCTGCTGACTTTTTATATCAGTGGCTCTGCAAGACTACTCTCTGATTTTTATAATTTATACCATATTATGTAGAGGAAATATACCAGCGACTTATATTTCCTTATATCATATAAACAATGATACACATACTAGAATATTATACGCTAACTTTCTAAAAAGTCTATTGTTTTTATTAAATATTTATCTGTAATCCTTAAATATCTGTGGAAGCTCCTGTGCTATATCCATTGCCTTCATTGAAGTCTCTCCATATCTATTTTTAGCAAAATCTCCTGCCATCCCATGTATATATACACCAATTGCTGCTGCCTCAACAAGCTTTCTTTGTGCCGCCGCATCATTTACCATACCTGATATTATTCCTGTAAGTATATCTCCAGAACCACCGGTTGCCATTCCAGCATTGCCAGTAGTATTAATATATACATCATCATTATCTGCTATAACTGTTATGGCATCTTTTAATACACATATAACACCATATTTTTTTGATACTTCACATGCACAATTCACAGGATTCATTTTTATTTCATCAACTGTCTTGTTGGTAAATCTTGCCATCTCTCCAATATGCGGAGTTATTATTATATTTTTATCGTATCCGTTAATCTCACAGCTTCCATCACTTATACTATCTATACTGCATTTTTTTAACTTTTCCCTTAATCTGTCATCTGCTGATATTATATTAAGTGCATCTGCATCTATAATAAATGTCTTATCCTTAGCCACTGACATCTTATTAAGCATACATTCCACAATCTCTTTTGCTCTTTTGGACATAGAAAGTCCCGGACCTGCAATAACACAGTCAGACCAGTCTATAGATTTCTCCAGTTCTTTTGCAAGCTGTGCAGATTCTATAGCATTATATTCATTATAATCGTCATAACATTCTATTATTGCTTCCGGTACATGCGATAATATAAGATTACGGTTATTGATATGTGTAAATACTTTTACAAGTCCGTTGCCGCTTCTATAAGCTGACAGAGCTGACATACATGCTGCACCACCCATATTTTCTGAACCTGCTATTATAAATGTCCTGCCAAATGTTCCTTTGTTACCATGGACATCTCTTTTCGGCAGCGTATGTATATCTTCTCTGGTTATAAGTCTTGCCGACACACCCGAATGAATATATGCATTTGGGGCAAATCCGATATTTTCAACATATATTTTTCCACAGTAATCTGCTCCGGGATACATAACCATTCCTATTTTATTATATCCAAATGTAACTGTAATATCAGCTTTTACAGCACAGCTCATAATATGTGCATCCGCTGCATTGACACCTGACGGAATATCAACTGCTACAACATATCCATTTTCATTTTTTCTAAACATATTAATCTCATCAATTATCTGCTTATATCCGCCTTGTATATCTCTTGATAATCCAATACCAAATATCGCATCGACAATAATATTATATTCATTAAAATCAGCAGTGTTTCTAATCTTTATATCAAGATTATCTGCTATCTGCATCTGTAATTCATATTCAGCCGTTCCTTCTTTATCTGAATTTCCAACCGGAAGTATATCACATGATATATTTCTTTCATTTAACTGTCTTGCTACTGCTACGCCATCAGCTCCATTATTGCCATGACCACATACACATAATACTTTTACGTCATAAATGTCTTTTTCCGCTGCAAGCTTAACAATCCTGTCCGTCACAGATAGCGCTGCTCTTTCCATTAATACAATTGATGGAATCTTCTTATGTTCTATAGAATATGTGTCAACAGCCTTTGCCTGTGCTGCATTAAGTATAATTTCCATGCTGATTTCTCCATTTCTGCAGGCATCTTTAATACTAATCTCCATTCCGAAAGCATTTTTAATTCCAAAGAAAGCGCAAGCCAAATGTCATCTTTGGCTCTGCGATAAGGGCTGCTTTGTGACGCCTGCGGCACAAACAGCCCGCCTATTGTTTTGCCTGGAAACAAATATCATTTACTGAATAACATATATAAGTAATAGATAAAAAACAATGGAAAAAGCCCCATAAACAGCTCATTTACGCCATTTATGAAGCTCTCTCAATTACTATTCAACATCCATTGAATCTCTGTCCTCATTTATTCTATCCATCTTTGTCATAAGCTCAGATCCAAAGAGAGAGTGCATACCTGAATATATACCGTCATTCATATCCTGCTTATCCTGACGAATAAGGAGATTCTTTTTTAACAGAACTCTTGTCTTTTCAATCCAGTCATCCAAAGCATCAAGATCTTTTTCATTCTCATTAATGGTATTATAGCAAGCCTTAACAGTCTCAATCATAAGCTTCTGGTTAGCTCTTTGAAGCTGTGTGGGAACATCCTCCGCTTTACCTCTTAGTTCATCAAGCTTATCCTTTGCCTCAAAAATAAGTCTTCTGCTCTGAGTCATTCTCTTTTTGTGCTTATGCTCATCCGTTTCATCCATATTCTGTACTATGCCATCCATAAGTATGCCTTTAAGATTCTCAACGTCTTTTATATCCTCTAACACACGACCCTGCTTTTTTAATAACTCATTTACTCTTCTCTCCCAATAACGCACTTCATCCGTCTTTTTATGTTCCGGCATAAGCTGATACCATCTCTGATCGAGTGTTAAAATCGGAAGTTCTTTAAAAGCCCTCATATTTTTTAAATCTCTAAATGTAATCTCAGCCATAACAACCCTCTAATTATTATCTGTACTCTCTCTGCTTGCTATTGTATATGATAATCTCATAAGACTTTCAGATAAATGTACATTCTCAACTATAACATCATCAGCAAGGTTAAGATCTGTATGTGCAAAGTTCCATATCGCCTTAATACCAGCATCAGCAACAAGCTTTCCTACATCTCTTGCAGCTCTTTTAGGAATTGTAAGAGCAACTATCTCGATATCATTCTGCTTAATAAAATCTGTTACATTATTAAGCATCTGTACCTTAAGTCCTCTTATCTCTCTGCCCTCCAGTGCCGGATTATTATCAAATATTCCCTTGATAACAAATCCTCTCTTTTCAAAATCACCATAATTAATTATAGCCTGTCCAAGATTACCTGTTCCTATAATTATCATCTTATGTTCTCTGTCTAATCCAAGAATCTTGCCAATCTCATCATAAAGATACTTTACATTATATCCGTATCCCTGCTGTCCGAAACCTCCAAAATTATTAAGATCCTGTCTTATCTGGGAAGCTGTAACCTTCATCTTAGCACTGAGTTCTTTTGATGAAATCCTCTGTACTCCACTTTCTATAAGTTCTCCCAGGTATCTATAATACCTTGGCAGTCTCCTTATAACCGCTGCTGATATCTTTTTTTCTCCAACCATTATACATACCTCATTTCCAACGTACATCGTTAAATATTGTTAATTATATATCATTCTCACATTATTGTCAAAATTTTTATCTTCAGATTTGAATATTAACTTTAAATATTCTTATCCTAATATCTTTTTAGCGATATCAACTGATTCCTTTGCATCTTTTGCATAAAAATCAGCATGTATTTCTTTGGCATATTCAGGAGTAAGAACTGCACCTCCAACAAATATCTTACAATCAAGATTATTTTTATGAATAAGCTCTATTGTTTCTTTCATAGATACAAGTGTAGTTGTCATAAGTGCTGACAGACCAACAAGCTTTGCATCATTTTCTTTAATAGCATCTACAACTGCCTGATATTCAACATCTTTTCCGAGGTCTATTACATCGTAGCCATAATTTTCAAGAAGTACTTTCACAATATTCTTTCCTATATCATGAACATCCCCCTTTACTGTTGCCATTACAATCTTTCCCTTGCTTTCGGGCTGTTTATTTCCCAGAACCATTGCCTTTCTTATCTCTTCAAATGCAGACTGGGCAACAGCCGCTGACATAATAAGCTGAGGAAGGAATATCGTTCCCTTTTCAAAGTCAGCTCCTATTTTATCAAGTGCCGGAATAAGTATATTATTAACAATCTCCATTGAATCTGTTGTTTCAAGCATCTGCCTTGTCAATTGTGCGCCTTCACTTTTAAGTCCATTAAGCACTGCCTGATATAACGGATTAGAGGCCATAGGGTCAGACTCTGCACCTTCTGTCACAATGTCTGCCGGCTTTGATGTAATTTTAGCTGCCGGATTAATCTTTGTCACCTTAGGCATATTGGCATATGCTTTAATAAAATCCACTGAATTCTTATCAATATTGGCAAGCAGCTTATATGCTCTTACCGCACCTGTCATTTCCTCAATATTAGGATTAATAATTGGCAGATCAAGACCATTTGTAAGTGCCATTGTAAGGAAAATATGATTAACAAGCACTCTGTTTGGAAGACCAAATGATATATTAGATACTCCAAGCACTGTTTTTAAGCCAAGTTCTGTCTTAACCCTGTGAAGTGCATTGAGTGTCTCCATTACCCCCTCCTGCTCTGCTGATGCCGTAAGAGTCAGACAGTCAATATATATATCCTCTTTTGGAATACCTATTGCGATTGCCCTGTCCATAATCTTTTTAGCAATCTTAAATCTATCCTCTGCCTTAGGCGGAATACCATCTTTATCAAGAGCAAGACCTACCACTGCCGCTCCATATTTCTTAACCAGTGGAAGAACGTTATTTAAAGATTCCTCTTCACCATTTACTGAATTAACTATAGGCTTACCATTATATATTCTTAATGCAGCATCTAATACCTCAGGAATTGTTGAATCTATCTGTAATGGCACATCGACAATCGCCTGTAATGCCTTAATTGTATCAATCATCATATCCTTCTCATCAATTCCTGGAAGTCCGACATTGACATCAAGAATATCTGCGCCGGCATTGATCTGCTCTAACGCCTGATTTAATATGTAATCTATATCATGTCTTAATAAAGCCTCTTTAAAAAGCTTCTTTCCTGTTGGATTAATTCTCTCACCTATAATTCTAGGTTCTGTTATATCAACTGTACTTGTCGCTGAACAGACCGCTGCCGGAATAACCTTTTCTTTTGCAAAGCCTTTGTTGCCCTCTTTTTCAAGCATATGTGACAATTCACTTATAAACTCCGGATTAGAGCCACAACAGCCACCAAAGCATTTAATGTCATACTTTCTTAAATCCTTCATCATATCAGCAAATTCTTTTGCCGTAACATTATATTCATTAGTCTTAGGGTCTGGAAGTCCTGCATTAGGTTTAACAACAATTGGAAGTCTTGTCCATTTTGAAAGAGTTGCAATAACCGGCTCTAATTCCTTAGGTCCTAATGAACAGTTTACTCCAAGTGCATCAACACCAAGTCCGCTTAAGGTAAGCGCCATTGATGGAATAGAACAGCCTGTAAATGTTCTCTGGTTCATCTCAAATGTCATTGTTGTAATTATAGGAAGGTTAGAATTTTCCTTAGCTGCAAGAACAGCCGCCTTACATTCAAGCAAATCTGTCATCGTCTCAAAGACTATAAGGTCTGCATCTTTTCCGGCTAATATTATTTCTTTATATATGTCATATGCTTCTTCAAATTTAAGAACTCCTGTAGGTTCTAAAAGCTGTCCGATAGGCCCGATATCAAGTGCTACATATGCATCAGGATTGACATTTTCACAAGCCTGTCTTGCGTTCTTAACTGCTGCACCTACAAGCTCCTCTACACTATGTCCGCTTCCTTCAAGTTTATAACTGTTCGCACCAAATGTATTAGCATATATAACATCTGAACCGGCTTTAAGATACTTTTCGTGTATTGATACTAAAAGTTCAGGTCTTGTAACGCTTAACACCTCCGGTATCTCTCCCATCTTAAGACCTGCCGCCTGAAGCATTGTTCCCATTGCTCCATCTAATATAACATAATCCTTTTTTAACTGTTCTCTAAAATCTTTAGCCATTACAATGTCCGCCTCCCTGTCTGAATTGACATTTCTTACTCATACTGCATGTCTGACAACCTCTTGCCTGCCCCTTTATCTGATGTTCTGACAAACCTATTATTGCCGTAACTGACTTCGTCGGTATCAGCATTGAAGATGAATTAACACTAAGGCCTATCACTTTCTGGGCATTGAGCACACGTAAAAAATCTGATTGCAATTGTATAGGAAGATCACCGTATCCAAGGCCGAATCTGAACGTCTGGTACATATCGGGATATTCTTTTTTTATCACCTGCTCTGCCCTGTCACATGCCTGTTCAACAGCAGCGCTTGCCATACTGTCAACCACAACTGCCTGTGCAATATCCTTAACCTTAGCAATACGGATAAGCCTGTCTATGCCTTCTGATATTGTAACTGCCATAAAGACTGCTTTATCACAGTCCTTTAAATGCTTTCTTATTGATTTACCCGGCAGCTCAATATTAGTATTCTTAACTATTATTGTATCCTGTCCGGATTCTTTGTCAATATCAAATACTTTATATACAAATCTTGCCCTTGCATATTCAAGTACCTGTTTTTCACATTCGTCAAGAAGCTTTATTACATTTTCATCAGGTCTTGAATTACCATATCCAAGGTATCTTATAACCTCATCCTTATCTATATCAGACAATTCCAAATCTGTTCTTACGTCATCCATTACAGTTCATTCCCCATTTCAAAGTATGATAATTATCTTCTTTTACGTTTTTTCTTTTTTCTTGTCCCGGATGCTTTTTCTATACTGATTGTCCTTCCCTTAATCTTGGCATTATCCATTGCCTTAAGAACCTTTTCCGCATGTTTTGCAGGAACTTCAACAAATGTGTAATTATCAAGCATATCAATGGCTCCGACAAGCTTTCCTGGCATACCTGATTCTCCTGCTATTGCACCTAAAATATTAGCCGGCTTAATCTTATCTTTCTTACCGATATTTATAAATAATCTTACCATTCTTGATTCATCATTATCTATATCAAAATGTGTCTCCTCAACATCATCTTTTCTATCAAGCGAATCACCTATCATCATCTTTAATAAAGCTGCTGCCATGTCCATAGCCGTATAATCTTCCTGATTAACATGGTTTTCAACCATTTCTATCATATCAGAAAGACCGCCTTCATTAATTGTTTCTTTAATATTCTCAAACATAACATCAAGCTTGGTATTCTTAACATCATCTAGTGATGGAATTGGTTTTGCCTTAATCTTAGTCTTACAATAATGCTCTATATCTTTTAACTTATATACTTCTTTTCCCGATATAAATGAAAATGCAAGTCCTTCTTTGCCTGCTCTTCCTGTTCTTCCTATTCTGTGTACATAGTATTCTTCATCCTGTGGAAGGTCATAGTTAAATACTACATCGACATTGCTTACATCAATTCCTCTTGCAGCAACATCTGTAGCTATAAGTATCTCTGTCTTACCTTCCCTGAAATCGCTCATAACCCTGTCTCTTTGTGCCTGCTTCATATCACCATGAATACCATCAGCAAAATATCCTCTGCCCTTAAGTTCTGATATAAGCTCATCAACCTTCTTTTTAGTATTACAAAATACTACTGAAAGACGTGGGTTATATATATCTATAAGACGGCATAATACTTCATTCTTATTCTTTGGTCTTACCTCATAATAATACTGGTCAATATTTTCAACTGTAAGCTCTTTTCTTACTACTTTGACAACTTCTGCATCTTTCTGGAACTTCTTGGCAATATCCATGATTGCCTTAGGCATTGTAGCTGAAAATAATACAGTCTGTCTGTCCTCTGGTGTTCCTGTAAGAATTGTTTCCATATCTTCCCTGAATCCCATATCAAGCATTTCATCTGCCTCATCTAAGATTACCATTGATACATTGTCAAATCTTACGGTCTTTCTTCTCATATGGTCCATAACTCTTCCCGGAGTACCGACAACAATCTGAACACCTGTCTTTAATGACTTAATCTGTCTCACGATCTCCTGTCCGCCATATACCGGAAGTACTTTGATATCGCTCATATACTTTGCAAGTCTTCTTATTTCCTCTGCAACCTGTACCGCAAGTTCTCTTGTTGGACATAATACTATCGCCTGTACCTTTTTAACAGAAGGGTCAATCTTTTGAAGCATTGGAATTGAATATGCTGCTGTCTTGCCTGTACCGGTCTGTGCCTGACCTACTATATCTTTTCCCTCAAGTACTACAGGAATAGCCTTTGCCTGTATAGGTGAAGCCTCTTCAAAGCCCATATCCTCAACTGCTCTTAATATTCTGTCGTCTATTTGTAATTCTTCAAATTTCATTAAATAACCTTTTCTCTTTCCTAAATCAACTTATATTATCAAACGAATATGTTTACTTAACAACCATCTTAATATACCTTAACCATCATATACCTAAATATATAGCAAACATAGACATAGTGCAACTAAATAAGTTTACATTATTATTTATAAATTGTCAAAAGAAAAATGAGTCCTTAAATTGTGATTTATTGAAATAAGGGGTGTAGTTGGGAAGTGGCGGATTGTATTGAGCATTTTAAAACGATGGATGAGTACTAAGAAACTCTACAGATGAGCATTTAATGTATCGATACCGTCCGGGTCGTGCCAAATGCGGCGTCCTGCCGCTTGGCACTCGATTGTG
>URAI01000088.1 GCA_900545725.1 uncultured Eubacterium sp. | reverse complement strand
TTTGACAAATCATAATAGAAATTAATTAACGTACTAATATATTATATTTATTGTAAACTTTATAACATTGTTTGTCAATCAGTTTACCTATTGGCAGGGTAATTCATGGTTATTGGTATTTCCCAAAATCTCCATCAAGTGAAATTATATGTTCATTATCAGGCTGGATAAATGAATCCGATGCTGATACCGGCTCTTTATGATACTCCAGTATTCTGTTATTTTCTTTTAATTTATATCTTGAAATCATATTTCTCATTGCATACGCTGGCTCTATATTCTGTATGTAATTCTAAATAAAATCCGAATTTTCAGATTACTTATTAAAATTAATATTAATCTCCATAACTTCACTATCGGTCATCACACGCATATTAGGACCATATAATCCAACACCTGCTGTAACAAAGCTATGCATATTGCCAACCTTAAGATATCCATGGTAATTCTGCCATGCAAATGGCTGGACTATTGTCAGTGGAAAGAACTGTCCTGCATGTGTATGGCCACATAACATCACATCAACACCGCAGTCTGCAACTCCAGAAAGATTGGCAGGCTCATGTTCAAGTAACAATATCGGCTTACTCTTGTCAAGACCAGCCGTCAGATTATTAATTGACATTCTGTCAGAAGTTCCATCTCCCGCTTTTTCACTATCAAGTCTTCCTATCAGATATATATTGCCATTATCAAGTGTAACAACATCATCTGTAAGCACCTTAAATCCACATTTTTCAAGAAATTCATCCATTCTGGGATCTCTGAAAGCAAGTGTTCTTGAAGTAATCGAAAATCCTCCTATAAGTGTTTCTTTAACATCATGATTACCATATACAACATATGTTCCCAGCTCTGACTTAACACCCCGTAATATTTCTATAAGGCCATCAGGATCATCCAGCGCATCGTAATTATTATCAAATATATCTCCTGCAATTACCACAAGGTCTGCATTCATATCATTAATCTGTTCTACCATCTGCTGCATTTTTTTATTCCCCACATTATATCCCAGATGTAAATCAGCAACCAGTGCAACCTTAATTGAATCCATTCCTTCAACATCTTTGCTTACATTAATATCATACGTCTTCTTAGTTATGCTCTGTGCATGAATAAATCCATATGTACAAAAAAATACACTCGCTGCGATAACAATAATACCTGCGATATAATATCCTTTAAGACTGCTAAGAAGCTTAATTTCGTGTTTTTTATTAATAAGTTTCAGTATAAGAACCGCAATATCTACCATTAGTATATTAAATACTATATAAATAAATATCCCCAACCAGTAATTACCAATCTTATGAAGAAAAACCGAAAGACTGCTCTTAGGCAGCAATCCTCCCAGTATCAGTGTGCTTGCACATATAATATACAGCACTATAAGTACCGCCTGCATACGCTTATGCTTAAAAAAAGGAATAACTCTTTTAAGCCAATGAATCATTCTCCATAATACATATGTGCTTAGTAATATATATACAAAAAACATAAACCACACTAACATAATAAATATCCTGTCTCCATTTCTTAGATTATTTCCAAAAGCTATAAACCGCATTATATTATATCTGTATTTTTTATCAAAGTCTATAATTTCATTACCTTTTTATACCGTAAAATCCGTAAACTATATATTTTCCATAAAAAAGGCTTGTATAAGATTATCTGCACTTGCAGCATTTTATAAACCAGCCATATGATATATTTGCTATTATATGGCATTTGTGATATTGTTATAAATAATGTATTAAGTCAGTTACTACTTATTTCAATAAGATATATGATATAAAATAATATTACATAAAATATGCATGTGTAATATTTAAACTATTCACAATATATCGGATTATTACTTTAATTTGGGAGGAAAACCATGAAAATAGCAATTGCAGGTGCAGGATATGTAGGTTTGTCCAATGCAATCCTTCTTGCACAGCACAATGATGTATTCTTGACTGATATAGTTCAGGAAAAAACAGATATGATAAATAACAGACAATCTCCTATCGTCGATACCGAAATTGAAGACTATCTTGCCAATAAACCACTTAATCTTACGGCAACAACAGATGCTAATGAGGCTTATAAAGATGCAAGATATGTCATTATATCTACTCCAACCAATTATGATTCTAAGAAAAACTATTTTGATACAAGCTCTGTAGAAAATGTCATTGATTATGTTACGGCTGTCAATCCCGATGCATATATAGTAATAAAATCAACGGTTCCTGTGGGATTTACCGAAAATATACGCAATGTTAAACATAATAATAATATTATGTTTTCTCCTGAATTTCTACGCGAAGGAAGAGCTTTATACGATAACCTCTACCCTAGCAGAATTATTGTTGGAACTATCCTTGATGACGAACAGCTAAGCAGGGCAGCAAAAGATTTTGCCGCTCTGCTTAGTACCGGTGCCATTAAAGAAAATATTCCTACTTTATTTACTAACCTTACAGAAGCTGAATCAATTAAATTGTTTGCTAATACCTATCTTGCATTAAGAGTTTCATTTTTTAATGAACTTGACACATTTGCCGATGTAAGAGGTCTTAATACACGTCAGATTATTGAAGGCATCGGACTTGATCCAAGAATTGGTTCACATTATAATAATCCTTCTTTTGGTTACGGAGGTTACTGTCTTCCAAAAGATACTAAACAGCTTCTTGCTAATTATAATAATGTACCGAATAATATCATGTCTGCCATTGTGGCTGCCAACAGCACAAGAAAGGATTTTATTGCTGAACGTATACTGGATATGGAGCCTTCTACTGTAGGCTTATTCCGCCTTGCCATGAAATCTAACTCTGACAATTACAGACAAAGTTCTATTCTCGGTATTATGGAAAGAATAAAGGCACAGGGAGTCGATGTTGTAATATATGAACCATCTCTTAAAGAATCACGTTTTTGTAATTCCCCTGTAATAAAAGACCTTGATGAATTTAAGAATATGTCTGATATTATCGTTGCTAACAGATATGACCGGCTTTTAGATGATGTCAGAGATAAGGTGTATACAAGGGATATTTATTTTAGGGATTAAAAATATGCGTTAAAATTATTTTATTCAGGCAAAAATAGTTTATTTTATAAAAAGGCTGCTTTGTGAAACTTATGTCACAAAGCAGCCTTTATTATAAGGTTAGGGTAAGATTTTATATGCAATAACACAGGCAGCACAAATACCTCTTATCGCAGAATCTAACCTGATTAACATGCCATTTTATATGATTTATTATTTTAATATCATATTTATCTTAAAATCCTGTCCTTTAATATTAACTTCTGCATAACTTCCACATATAACAGGCATTGACGGTGGTATATGTCCTATATCTGCATCCATTATAACCGGTACTTTATATTTTCTTATAACTGCCATAACCGCTTCATACTGGTCAAGTCCCATCATTTCCTGACCATGAACCATAGGTCTGCCTATTATAAATCCCTTTGTATACTTAAACCAGCCGGCATTATCCATCTGCCACATAGCTCTTCTTATACTGAATACATTAAGGTCACAGCTTTCAAGAAACCATATAATTCCATCTGCTTTATACTTCTCTATAAACTCTGCCGTCTTATCATACTTAGTACCTGTAATATTGACAAGGCAGTCCATACAGCCGCCGATTAGTCTTCCTGAAAATTCAAGATGCCTATCTGTCATTTTGCCATTTTCATCGTATGTACGCAGAACTCTTGGCTGTGTCGCATTAATTGGTGCAAGTGGGTTGTCCTCTGATTTTAATGAGTCCGATTCCCATTTATCATATCCTGTCTGATACAGCTTACGCCCACGAAGCAGCTCGTAACAGTCCTTAATATTCTCATACCACGGCTCCATTCCAAATGCTGCTGCACATGGTCCATATATAGTTGCAGTATCACATAGAATGGTATTAAGAAATGTAAAATTGGTATTATCAGAATATCCCATATACCATTTGGGCTCTGACTGTGCTATTCTTTTAAAATCAACATATTCAAGAATCTCACACATCAGTTCACCGCCGCCACATGATATTAATATATCTGCATCACTGTCACAATACATATCATTTAATTCTTTTCCACACAGCTGTGGTATATTGCTTATGCCAACCCCTCTGCTTTCATAACAGTTACTTCCAAGTATAAGCATATGTCCTTTTTGCGATAACTTCTTTTGTGCATTCTTAAATGCACTGATATATGGCTCAGTAGCACATCCAAATGATGGTGCCACAAAACCTATACTTCCATTCTCTTTTAAAAACTGTGGATATCTCATATCGGCCTCTATTTCATAAATCCATTGACAATCTGCTCTTCTGCTTCCTTTTCCGTAAGTCCCAGTGTCATAAGCTTGATAAGCTGTTCACCTGCAATCTTACCGATAGCGGCTTCATGTATAAGACTAGCATCAAGGTCATTGGCTTCAAGTGCAGGAATTGCATTGACCTTACCATTGTCCATAAGGATAGCATCACATTCTGTATGACCATAGCATTTGTTATTGCCGCATATTCTCGAGTTATATACCTGTCTCGAATTGCCCTTTGCCACTGAACGTGATATAACATTAGCACTTGAATCTTCACCATTAAGTTCAACTTTAAAATTGGTTTCAGCAGTCTGATTGCCATGCGTCATAATCTTTTCCCTGATAACCAGAGTTGCTCCGTCCTTTAAATCAGCACTTGTATCCCTGATTGTAGAATCCACTCCCTTTATCTGTGTTGTCTCCATCTCCATATATCCACCTTCATCTATATGGACAATTGTTGTTGGATTAAGAATCTTCTCGCCCGTTCCATCACCTTCACCATAGTGCTTTTCAATATATTTAACCTTAGCATCTTTTCCGATAAAAAATGTGTGTATTCCATCATGCTCTGATGTATCCGTTCCGCAATTATGAATACCACAGCCTGCAACTATAACTACATCAGCACCTTCTCCAATATAAAAATCATTATATACCATATCATTAAGACCGCTCTGGCTTAATATTACAGGAATGTGAACACTCTCATTTTTAGTATGAGGCTTGATTATAATATCAATACCCGGCTTGTCCTTCTTTGTTACAATATCTATATTAGCTGTTGTATTTCTCGATTCCAGCTTACCATTAGACCTGATATTATATGCGCCCTCCGGTACACTATGAATATCTGCAATCTTCTCTAACATATCCTTTTCTAACTGATCCATTATATTTATAACTCCATTTCCTATATTTTAATCCGTCTGTTTTAAGCAAACTTATTCATCAAAGTACTGCATGCTTCTGAAGATGATAACAGTGTAGGAAGTACCTGTTCTTTCGTTCCATCTGCAATAACCCTGCCACCTGAGATAACAATAATTTTATCAGCAATATTAAGTATTCTCTCCTGATGTGATATAATAAGAATTGAACCGTTAATCTTCTCATGCATACTTTCAAATACCTTGATAAGATTATTAAAGCTCCATAAATCTATTCCGGCCTCAGGTTCATCAAATATGGAAAGTTCTGTTCCTCTTGCCATAATCATGGCAATCTCTATTCTTTTTAATTCACCACCGGATAATGAAGAATTAACTTCCCTGTCAATATAATCTTTGGCACAAAGTCCTACCTCTGACAGATATCCACACGCCTTTGCAACCGATATCTTTTCCTTACTTGCAAGTGTTATAAGGTCTTTGACTGTAAGTCCCTTAAATCTTACAGGCTGCTGGAATGCAAAACTTATTCCACTATTAGCCCTCTGTGTTATAGACATATCTGTTACATCCTGTCCGTTAAATATTATCTTACCTGACGTTGGCTTTATAATACCTGCAATTATCTTGGCAAGTGTTGATTTACCACCTCCGTTAGGTCCGGTAACCGCTACAAAACGGTCATTCACTGTAAGGTTAATATTATCCAGTATGAGCCTCTTCTGGCCATCTTCTTCTACCTCATAACAAATGTTTTGTAATTCTAACATTCTACTATTCTCCATTTCTTATTTATAATTCAAGATTTACATGCGAATCCTGTCATGGACCGCCGGTCAGCTCTGATAACTTATTCATACCAGCTTCTCTGCAATCCTTGCAAAGCGTATACCTCTTCCGGAGATTAACCCCGGCTGAGACAATATTGTTCCCCTCCATATAAGGAAAAGGGCATCTCAGACTGAACCATAATATAACGCACCTGAACAGACTATGGGTTCCGGTGCGTATCTTTAAGTCTGTAGCGTGTTGTATTCTGCTATTAATATAATAATGCAAATACAATCCTAGCTGCAATATTTCTTGATAATATTGATTGCATTAGCCTTAATATATACTTGAAAATGCTCCTTTATGTAAGCAGCTCTTTCAGGCTTTGACGAATCAAATTCCGCATATTCCATAAGCATATTGGTAAATATCTTATACTTATCTTCTGAACTTCTGCCCTTTTCAAGAATAAGATACATCTTTCCGCCAGTCACATCCTTATATACTGAATTGATTATTCCCCAGGTTCTAGGACACTGCCCGCAGAATTCCTCAACATCTTCTACATTATTAAAGCTAAATATAGCTGTGTTAGCTTTGATAAAGTTATTCTGTATATCTTTTTTATTATTGCCATTTTTATCTGTATCATCCTTACCGTCGGCGTTCTTTTTCCCAAGTATATTCTCTGCAAGTTCTTCAAACTCATCTTTATTCATCGGATCACTACCAAGTGACTCTATTGCCTGCATAGCCTGTTCACCTGCCTGCTTTAACATTCTGCCGAAATTCTCCTTGCCGGATGATATGGTAAGTAATATTGAATGATTAGGCTGTGGTGCAAGCTGCAAAGACATAACACCTCCGTCCATTCTTATTCCTATATTCTTTTGTGCTTCTTCCATTACAACATCCAAAAGGCCATGAATCTTTTCGGTATCATTTCTAAAGAAATCATCTAAACATATATTATTATCTTCAAGATCTTCTTCATATAACACACATTGAAACTTAGTATCATCTATCTTCTTAAATTCCATATAAATCTCCATCTCCAAAATTAATGTATTTTTGTTAATTATTTACATTTTACCACATTTTTCTCTACAAAAAAATGGTTCTTATATAAATTTTTCATTAAAGCTGCTAATATTTTAACACTTAATATTCTTTTTAAGCTTTTCAACATTATTTATCATCTGTCTTGCAACTATATCTTTCATTATTATACGCTCAATATATATTATCCATTAATTAACAATTAGTCTTTTTAATATTGTGATTATACCCAGTCCTTATTTTCACGTCAAGAAATATTATGTAATTACTCTTTACTATGTCATAAAAATATGCTATTTTTAGTCTGTTGATTTGAAAAGCCATTGTTTATAAGCAGAAGCAATGGCTTATTCTTAATTTTACTGCTTAGAAATGAGGTATATATTAATGAAGTTAAAAATGGCTTCTAAGAGCATTATGTCGTGTTTAATAATATTTTTAGCGACATTTTTTATCTGTATAACTAACACTTTAGCGGCAGATACTAACTCTGCCGTCACTCTTCCTGATAATTCCCAAAGCACTCCTGTTACATCCTCACAGCCTGCTGCTTCACTTGATTTAACAATAAGTGCCTCATCAGGAAAAACCACATCTTATCTTAAAGATGCATCATATGACACTTATGCACCATATTCTGCAGATGAAACACTTACACTTACATCTGACCAGCCGATGTATGGAATATATATTATATGGCGTGATAAGACAGATCCATGGACATTATCTTATAATGGTCAGACAAAACAATGCGGTACAAATGGATTCCTCCATGAATATGTTGAAATACCTGAGGGTACTACAAGCTGTACAATACAGCTTTCAAAGACAGAATCAATATGTGATATATATGCATACAGTCAGGGAACTCTCCCAGATGACGTAGAAGTATGGCAGCCTTCATGTGATACAGCAGATTTTCTTGTATTTTCAACACATGCTGATGATGAAATTCTATTCCTTGGAGGTGTACTTGCAACCTACGGCGGACAGCAAAATGACCGTGTTCAGGTTGTATACATGACCAACTACTGGAACGGCACTAAAATAAGAGAACATGAAAAGCTTGACGGACTATGGGCAAGCGGTATCAGATACTATCCTGTCAATGGACCATTTGATGATTTATATGCTACAACGCTTGACGCTGCAAAAAAGCTGTACAATATTGATGAAGTAACAGCATTTGTCACAGAACAGATAAGACGTTTCAAACCACTTGTATGCGTTACACAGGATATCAACGGTGAATATGGACACGGCGGACATATGCTCCTTGCAGCCAGCGTACAGACAGCCGTAACCTCATCAATGGATGAGAGCTTCTGTCCTGAATCTGTACAGACCTATGGCGTATGGGATGTTCCTAAGACATACCTGCATCTGTATCCTGAAAATACAATTACCATGAATCTTAGAACACCACTTAGCAGATTTAATAATCAGACAGCCCTTGAAACAGCCGCAGCAGCCTATAAAAAACATGTATCACAGCAATGGTGCTGGTTCTATGTATCAGATGAATATAGATACAGTTGTGCTGATTTCGGATTATTCCGTTCAACTGTAGGAACTGACACAGGCAATGACATGCTTGAAAATGTTACAACATACGAAGTACAGGAAGAAGAAGCCCGTAAAAAAGCTGAAGAAGAATCAAAAGCAGCTTCAATTGCAGCCTCCGAAGCTGAAAGTTCATCAATTGCCGCTGAACAAAAGGCGATATCTGATGCCAATAAAGAAAAAAATGTTAAATCAGCAATTAAAATCATTGTAATTGTAGTGGTTGTTATAGCACTGATTGCACTTACATTATTTATTGTCAGATATATCAATATCAGAAACAGAAGAAAAAGAAGAAGACACTAATTCAATGTAAGTTTTTGTTATATATGCAGCAATCAAACAGTACTATGGTAATAAAAATAGTGCAAAAGGCCTTTTGACCTTAACTTTCTGTTATTATATTATATATAAAACCCGATGTTTATTCAGATTATTATATTAAAATACTAACTATGTGCTTTTATTTAATGGGGGAACATTATGATAAAAAGACGTTACATGAGGACAAGACAATTAAAGCCTGGCATGAAGATTGACCAGTCTATTGTCGACCATGCAGGGCGCAGTCTCGTTATAAAGGGGTCGATTCTAGATGAATACGTTATTGATTCACTTCTCAAAAAAGGAATAATGAGTGTATATATACAGGTTGGAACTGATGATGAACAGGAAAATAAAACACCTTATATTACTCCTCAGGCTAAGAAAAAAATCGAACTTCTGCACACCTCCGACCCTTCAAAGGTCAATTTATCTGACAGTGTCAAATGCCGTGTTGCAGAAGGCATTCAATTTATATATACCAATACTGAATCTGAAAAGCTCGCATCTGCTGCCAATTCCATTACCTCTAATCTTATGATGGCAATTGACAGCAATGATGCCATTGCTATAGACATCAATGCTCTTAAAACGAGTGATGAATATACATTCAAACACAGCGTTGATGTTGCAACAATATCTATGATACTTGGAAAACAGCAGGGCATGACCCACAAACAGATATATGAGCTTGGTATCTCAGGACTGCTGCATGACATTGGCAAAACCAAGGTTCCACTTTCAATACTTAATAAACCCGGCAGGCTTACAGATGAAGAATTTTCAATTATGAAAAAACATTCAGTATTTGGTTATCATATGATAAAGGAGCGCAATGAATTTAATGAAGAGATCTGCATGGCGGTCTTACAACACCATGAAAAGCTCAATGGTTCCGGTTATCCATTAGGGTTTCCACCCGAAAAGATTACTACTTATGCACGCATACTCTCCGTATCTGACATATATGATGCTCTTGTGACAGAACGTCCCTATAAAAGTGCATTTTCTCCACGGGATGCCGTAGAGATGATTATGTCAATGACTGAAGAACTTGACATTAAAGCTATGAAAAGCTTCCTGTCAAGTATGATATTATACCCTGTCGATTCAATCGTAGAATTAAGCAATGGCGAAAAGGCTAAAGTTGTCAAAAATAATCCTCACTACATACTCCGTCCTACTGTTGTCGGAATCACAAGCGGCAGAGTATATAATCTTGGTGAAGATATTGATTGTGCTAATATTATTATTAAATAAATATACTATAAATGAGCAAATATACTTACATTAAGACCATCGTAATGAGAAATTATATGATTATTAATTAAATTATTTAATGTA
>URAI01000087.1 GCA_900545725.1 uncultured Eubacterium sp. | reverse complement strand
GACACGAGGTCGATGAAGCAGGAAGCCCATTGGCTTAAGACAATGGGTAGTTCACCATTAGTAATATGTTGGAGAATATGAAATTATTTACAATTATAGTAGAATTTATCAGATAATATGCTGATATATAAAGAGAGATTTAAGGAGGAGAATATAATGTTTGGAAAGGGAAAGAAGCAGAGCGTTAATGCGGGTGAAGATGTAGAACGCATGATAAAGGCTCTTGATAATATAATAGCAGGTGACTTTAATAAGATTGACGTATCAGAATATGAAGATACTAAGTATGGTGAAAAGGTTAATGCATTAATTGATACTTTTAAGAAAGCTAATAATAACTTTATTATGAGACTTAATGATGCTATGGAATCTATCGGTGATAATTCATATGTCAAGAAGACACAGGATCAGGTTATGTCACAGACAGAGGCATTATCCAATATGAAGAGTGCCAGCAGTAATATGGAAAGCTCAATAGGAGATATTACGTCTTCAATGGCGCAGATAAGAGATAAGACACATGAGGTTATTAATGTTGCAAAGAATAGTACGGATACATTAAATGACAGCATTAAGGTTGTTAATGAATCATCTGACAGGATTATGTATATCAATAATCAGGTTCAGGAATTTAATGTTAAGATTGATAAGATTAGTGAAATTGTAGATATTGTTAAGAAAGTAGCAAGCCAGAGTAATCTTTTAGCACTTAATGCTTCAATTGAGGCTGCAAGAGCAGGTGAAGCAGGCAAGGGCTTTGCAGTTGTTGCAGATCAGGTAAGAGAATTGTCAAGTAATACATCTGATTCAGCAGAGGATATTGTAAGATATGTTTCAGAATTAAGAGATGATATTAATGCACTTGCATCAGATATGAATAGCACTACAGAGAAGCTTTCAGAAGGAAATAATAAGGTTGAGGCATCTCTTGATGAGATAGAAAAGATGAATGCACAGCTTGTAGATATTGATGATAATATTGAGAATATTTTCACAGCTATTGATGTCCAGTCAGACCTTACTAAAGACTTTACAAAACAGACTGAGACTATTTCAGAGAGTTATAAGAATCTTTCAGATGACTGCAGTTCAATGGGTACACATATATATAAGATAGGCAGATATATTGATACTGCAAGAAGTGATATGGTAAGAGGTTTTGCAGAGATTACAGAGCTTGACTGGTTAAGGGTATTTGAAGTCGACCATTTCATTCTTATGTGGCGTGTATACAATAATGCAGCAGATTATGAAAGACTTAAGGTTACACAGCTTAATAATCCGACAGGATGTAAGCTTGGCAAATGGATGGCAGCACAGACAGATAAGGGAATTACAGAAAGTCAGGAATTTGCAGAATTAAAGAAGGCACATGAAGATGTCCACAAGTATGCTACATTGTCATGGGAAGCAAGGGATAAGGACGATATTAAGGGTGCTTATGATTATTTTGACAAGACATATGATGCATACTTTGTATATCAGAAGGCAATCAGAAATATGGGAAAGAGAATGAGACAGTTAGGTTATACAGATAAGACAGATATTGTTGTATTTAGAAATTAATAATAACTGGTAAGTATTATACCGGGGAGGTCGTGGTTTGACAGAATATATGCGATATATTTTAAAGCCGGACTGCCCCGGTTTATTTATATAAAAATTGTGTATACAATTAATAGTATTATCCATTGTAATAAAAATAGATAACTGATATTTGTTAAAAAGTTGACAAAAGAGCGAAACGGGTATATTGTTGTAACAGGTTATATAAGGGTGTATAAAAAGAATTTCTTATAGGTATATGACTAAGAAATTCTAAAATAGGGTTTATTATGGTTTTATAATCATGGTAATTAATTAGCAAGATAAATATTAAGTATAATTATATGAGGAAGCAGATATGTATAATGATAAAAAAACAATAATTGTAATTGGACATAAGAATCCTGATACGGATTCAATTTGTTCTGCGATATGTTATGCAGATTTAAAGAGTAAGATAACTAATGAGACATATGTTGCTAAAAGAGCAGGCCATCTTAATGAAGAGACACAGTATGTACTAAAAAAATATAACATACCAGTTCCTGAATACATAAAGGATGTAAGGCCACAGGTAAGTGATATAGATATAAGAAGAACTGAGGGCGTATCAAAGGACATATCGGTAAAAGATGCATGGACCAAGATGAAAGAACTTAACGTTGTTACACTTCCCATAACGTACAAAAAGAGACTTATAGGACTTATAACGATAGGAGATATTGCAAAATCATATTTTGAAGTATATGACAGCACTATACTTTCGACAGCTAAGACGAGATTTCAGAATATTGTGGATACGCTTAACGGAACGGTGATAACAGGTGATATTAATGAAGTATTTACAAAAGGAAAGGTTGTTATAGCAGCTGCCAATCCTGATATGATGGAAAATTATATCGAAGAGGGAGATATAGTTATATTAGGAAACAGGTACGAAGCACAGCTTTGTGCAATAGAGATGGAAGCAAAATGCATTATTGTATGTGAGGGTGCCGGAATATCAAAGACAATAACTAAGGTTGCCAATGAAAGAGACTGTATAATTATAAGCACAAGCTATGATACATATACAGTTGCAAGACTTATTAACCAGAGTATGCCAATAGAATTTCTTATGAGAAAAAAGGAAGATGGAGTTATAAGCTTTAATACAGATGATTTTATTGAAGATATTCAGGGAATTATGGCAAAGAAAAGGCATAGGGATTTTCCTATTGAAGATAACAAAAATAACTATATAGGAATGATATCAAGACGTAATCTTTTAAGTGCCGGTAAGAAGCAGATTATACTTGTAGACCACAATGAAAGGGGACAGGCAATAAGTGGTGTAGAGACTGCACAGATATTAGAGATTATAGACCATCACAGAATAGGTTCTATAGAGACAGTTACACCTGTATTTTTCAGAAATCAGCCGCTTGGCTGTACAGCTACAATAATATGTCAGATGTATCACGAGAATAATATAGAAATACCTGAAAAAATAGCATATCTTTTATGTTCAGCAATAATATCTGATACACTTATATTTAAGTCACCTACATGTACAGAGGAAGATATAAAGGCGTGCCATGAGCTTGCAGATATAGCAGGAATTAATATTGTAGAACATGGAATGGAAATGTTTAATGCCGGAAGCAATTTATCAAGCAAGACTGCCAAAGAGATAATCATGCAGGATTATAAGAAGTTTTCGGTTAATGATGTGACTATAGGTGTTGGACAGATTAATACAATGAGTCAGAAAGAAATTGATAATATAAGAGGCAGGATTGAGAACTATATTGACAGAGTTGTTAATGATGGCAATGTGAATATGGTATTCTTACTTATGACTAATATTATGACAGAATCATCAGAGGTGGTATTTGCGGGAAAGAGTGCTGGAAGCGTGCTTGCCAATGCATTTAATGTTACTGTTAATGGCAAAACAGCAATTCTTGAGAAAATTGTATCAAGAAAGAAACAGTTTTTTCCGGCAATTATGGAAACATTACAGCAGTAAATGTGATATAATGTGTACGCCTGTATAGGAGTGGAAGATGATGATGTGAACAATGTATTGATATGGTGGTTTTGTAGAAACATGAACATCTCATTAAAATAAAAATTGTGTAAAGCTTTAGTAAAAGTTTTTAACAGGAATGGAGTATATTTTGAAGAAGTTAAGAAAAGATGAGCCATGCTGGTGTAATAGTGGAAAGCCATACGGCGAGTGTCATGCAGCATTTGATAAAAAAATAGAGATATTTAAAAAGAAATTTCATAAAGTGCCTCCAAGAAATATAATCAAGAATGAAGAACAGCTGCAGGGAATGAGAGAGAGTAGCAAGATTAATGTTGCAGTGCTTGATTATGTGGCAGAACACATTCATGCCGGAATATCAACAGAAGAGATAGACAGAATGGTATATGAAAAGACTACGGCAATGGGAGGAATACCGGCACCGCTTAATTATGAAGGCTTTCCTAAGAGTGTATGTACATCAATTAATAATGAAGTGTGCCATGGAATACCATCAGATAATATAATTCTTGCGGATGGAGATATTATTAATGTAGACTGTTCTACAATACTTAATGGATATTATTCGGATTCTTCAAGAATGTTCTGTATAGGAAATGTATCAGAAAAGAATAAAAAATTAGTTGATGTAGCTAAAGAATGTGTTGAGCTGGGACTTGCACAGGTTAAACCATGGGGACATTTAGGTGATGTAGCACAGGCAATTAATGACCATGCCATGGCAAATGGATATGCAGTGGTAAGAGAAGTTGGCGGACATGGTATTGGTCTTGAATTTCACGAGACGCCATTTGTAAGCTATGTAATTAAGAAAGGAACAGGAATGGTAATGGCACCGGGAATGGTATTTACCATAGAGCCTATGATTAATATGGGAACAGCCGAGGTATATGTGGATGACGATAACGGCTGGACTATATATACAGATGATGATGAGCCATCAGCACAGTGGGAGATAATGGTTCATGTAACGGAAGATGGTTATGAAGTTATGTCATGGTAATTGCCATGGGATTTGTATAAACATAGCTGTTATTGAATATCATAGCAAACAGCTTTTGATGACGCTGTGGAATTATCTGTGTGGTTTTTATTAGATATTTTGCAGTAAATCTGTCTGGAGATGAGAATCAATATGAGAGGATAGGCGATAATTCCTGTCCTCTCATTTTTAGATAGAATTTTTGGATAGTTAAAGTTTTAACAGCTTATTTACAGGCTTTAATATCAAATGCAGGATTAAGTGCATAGAAATTCTTTGAGTTGAGATTATCCTGAATAATTGAAAGTCCTTCGCCGAAACGCTGGAAATGTACTATTTCTCTTGAACGAAGAAATTTTAAAGGCTCGAGTACATCAGGGTCATCAGTAAGTCTTATAAGATTATCATATGTTGAGCGAGCCTTTTGTTCTGCTGCCATATCCTCAAATATATCGGTTATAGGATCGCCTTTTGACTGAAATTCACAGGCATTAAAAGGAATACCGCCAGCCGCCTGTGGCCATACGCCAGCCGTGTGATCAACGTAATAAGCTTCAAAAGGAGTCCCTTTAATCTGTTCCATTGTAAGATTTCTTGTAAGCTGGTGAACCATAACGCTGACCATTTCAAGATGGTTAAGTTCTTCTGTTGCTATGTCAGTAAGCAGGGAAGATACCTGCCGGTAGGGCATTGAATACCGTTGTGAAAGATAACGCATAGATGCACTACTCTCACCATCTGGACCACCGTACTGGCTTATAATCATCGCTGCCAGTGCTGGGTTGGGATTTTTAATATTTATTGGATATTCAAGCCGTTTTTCATAGTTCCACATATAATATCCTCCATAATACATAGTGTCAATATTAAATTAATTTTTATTGAAGTTCCCAAGGCATAGGTGTTGATACCCATGTCCAGTAGTTTTGACTCTCAATGTTAAAATAGTTAAGAGGTCCAAAGTTCTTTGCATAATAATCCATATGCTTTAGTAATTCATCTCGCATCTGTGAATAGTATTCTATTGCTTCGGTGTCATCGGGATGTGTATCAAGATAAAGGATGCTTTCAGTCAATACAAACCCAAGTTCATATATGTTCTGCATACATCTGCGTTTATCCATTGAAATTTCATTGCAGTTATTATTATTGTTGTTATTGTTTGTACTCCGGTTTGAGGCATATAAATTATTAACATCACTGTTCATGCCATACATACGCTGACAGTTCATATTTCTCATGCCGGGTCTTCCCATATTTTTGTTTATAAGTTTTGAATCGTTCATCTTTTTTGTCCCCCTTTAAATGGTTTATTTAATTCTTCAAATAATGTCCCATTCTTAAGAGCTGCCTGACGATTATAAAGATTCTGCCATTTCTGCCATGGAACATAGGCCATGGTAAGAGCCTGACCGGAACAATTAGATTTATTATTCATTTTTATAATAACCTTTATAACATAATCATTAATATTATATGTATTGCAAAATAAATGTGTGATAGATAAGCTGATATTATTAAGAATGTATATAAATTTAAAATAGTAGTCGGAATCATACATATAAAATAACATGTTAAATATAAGGCAGATAATTGTATCTTATATAAAAATAAATTAATAGATAAAATCAGTTAAATATGATAATCTTGTAATATAACATGTAAATATTAACATACAGAAATTTTATCAAAGACAGATATTATTCAAGATAGCTGTCATCGCATAACCGGATTTTATGTGGGTATTTGTGCAGCAGGTGTCACAAATAGCTCTTATCGCATAGCCAGACCTGACATTTGGTCTGCGATTTCTCCGGCACTGAAAATACCTGCGGAATGGAGATTAGTGTGAATATGAAAGAAAAAATATATACAATACCTGTTAATGATGCATTTGATATGGACTGCGAATGTCCGATTTGTTCAATGAGAGAGAAGCTTGAGAAGGAAGCTGTGGATTATACCATGGGCCCAAGCTATATGGAAGATGATATAAGAGCCAAAACGGACGAGATGGGATTTTGTGAAAAGCATATGCAGCAGGTCTATAACAAGGAGAACAGGCTGGGATTTGCATTAGTTATGAAGACACACATGGATAAGGTTATATCAGATATAGAGAATATGACAAAGGAGCCTGTTAAATCAAAGGGATTATTTAAAAAGGCAGAAAAGCCACAGGTGTGTGATTATATAAAGAAGCTGGATTCAAAATGTTTTGTTTGTGAAAAGATAGATAATACATTCAGCAGATACATAGATACAGTTATATATCTGTTTAAAAATGATGAATCCTTCAGAACAAAATATAAAGAAAGCAAAGGCTTTTGTACGACACATTACGGGACTTTGATTGAAGCGGCGGCAAGGGAATTATCGGGAAATGCTTTAGATGAATTTGTAAAGACGACTAATGAACTTTATATAGATAATATGAAGAGAGTAAGAGATGATGTTGCATGGTTTATTAATAAATTTGACCATAAGTATGCTAATGAACCTTGGAAAAATTCTAAGGATTCATTAACAAGAGCTATGGTCAAGGATAATAAACATTAGTATGAAAATATTATTGAATACAGTGTATAACCGTTTCGTACTGTATTTTTATAATAATATGTAAGATTAGTATTGATATTGGTAAATGCATCTGTTACATCAAGTGGTATTGAAGAAGTAAATTCAACAAATGGTTCACGTCTGTTTACTGCAGATGTCACTATGCTGTTAAGGGTAGAAATGTCTGCTATATTTGCAAGACCGGCGATACTTTTGTATGAATATATATCTGCACTGGCAGCAGGTGTTGAAGAATATTCCCAGCTATGGTCAAGACTTATATCATTGTCAGTAATATTAAAGTATGCATGCTCAATATAATCTTCGCGGCCATTTACAGGGTCATCCCATGTTACATCGGTATGATACCACTCACCATCAAGGCATACCATATTCCATATGTGTTTTTCACCTCTTGCAGTTCCTGATACTGTAATATTTTCGATACCAAGAAAGTCCATAAATGTCTTGAAGCTTTCGGCATATCCGCTGCATACAGCAGTACCATCAATCATGGCATTGTATGCATAGCTGTTACCGGGAATACCATCTGTATATGTTATATGGGAAACAAGATAATCATGTATTGCAAGTTCATTCTGCCATTGTGTATTATCAGGTGAGGTAATCTGTGCAAGGGTATTTATATAGCTGTCATATAATGTAAGTTGACGTTCATTAAGCAGAGAGGTATCATTATTTTTAAAAGCATAGCTTACCGGATAGTTATCCCAGAAAGATAATGTAATATTAAGTTCGGTAATAATACCGGAGCTTTTTTGTACACATTCAATCTGTGTCAGACCGGGAAGTGAATTAATCAGTTCTTCTGCATTAAAAAGATTTGAAACTGGTGTATATAATGTACAGGTTGTATTATTATGCTGCATCGTATATACAAGTTTTTCAATTAATTCCTCTTGGGTTGTGATTAAATCAATATTATTATCAGCCTCTTTATTGGTTGTATTATCAGAGATAAATGATAACTTTTCAGATGACAGGTAAGAGCAGGCTGTCAGTGAAAAACATGATAATGATATGGCAAGCATGCCTATATATGAATATAAATTATGTGATTTTTTCAAATTATTCCTCATTTCCTGTTAATTATAAATTATATTATTTTTATATCATAATATGGTATTCAGGTCAAAATATATTTTTGCCCTGATACAGGATTAATACGGGTTTTTCAATTGTAACAGATTGTGAAATGGTGATAAATGAAAAAATAAAATACCATATAAGAAAGGGAGAATATGATTATGAATTCTTTTAATATAGCTGAAGAAATTATAGAATACAATAATGATATAATTTTAAAAAATGTAAAAGATTTTGATATAGAGCAGACACTTGAATGTGGACAGTGCTTTCATTTTATAAGAATTGATAAAGAAAACAAAGATTATGTGCTGTCAGCATATGGAAGACTCCTGCATATATCGCAGTCGGGGGATACTGTGACGTTTCATAACACGTCAATAAAGGATTATAAAGAGGTATGGGAAGATTATTTTGATTTAAAGACAGATTATTCCAGAATAAAGAATTATCTTTTAAAACATGACGGCACATTAAAAGAAGCAATAGATACAATGAGTGGCGTAAGGATACTTAATCAGGAATTTTTTGAGACACTTATATCATTTATTATTTCACAGAATAAACAGATTCCACATATTAAAAAGATTGTATCAGATATTTCGGCTAAATATGGTACATATCTTGGTGAGCAGTCCCAGGTAAAGGTATATGCATTTCCGGGAGTCGATACTCTTGTCAATGTAAGTGTTGATGAATTTAAGGAATTAAAAACAGGATTTCGTGCGCCATATATAGCCGATGCGGTAGCAAAGGTATACGATGGAAGTATAGATGAGAAGAAGTTAAGAGAGGCTTCACTTGATGAATGTGAAGCAATGCTTACTGAAATAAAGGGTGTTGGAACAAAGGTCGCTAATTGTACTATGCTTTTCGGACTTGGCAAAAGAGAGGCATTTCCTGTAGATGTATGGATAAAAAGAATTATGGAGCATCTGTATTTTAATGGTGAGGACACTACGAAGGAAAAAATTGCAGAATTTGCAAAAGAAAGATTCGGTGAATATGGTGGCTATGCACAGCAATATTTATTCTATTATGGAAAAACAATCCGTATGGGTGTGAAAAAATCTAAATAAATTATAATTATTTTATTAAATGCGTAATATATTTAAAATAGTTGTTGACAAATAAAACAGCTAGTGATATTTTTATTGTATTGAGATTAGCACTCAAAAGAAAAGAGTGCTAATAAAAGAGAAGATGATGGCTGCCAGATACAGGACAATGAATTGTGACAGCAGAATGGAGGATTAATATGAAGTTAGTACCATTAGGAGACAGAGTCGTAATTAAGGCGTTAGTTGCAGAAGAAACAACAAAGTCAGGAATTGTTTTACCGGGTCAGGCAAAGGAAAAGCCACAGCAGGCAGAAGTAATTGCAGTAGGACCAGGAGGCATGGTTGACGGCAAGGAAGTTAAGATGCAGGTTAAGGAAGGCGACAAGATTATATATTCTAAGTATTCTGGTACAGAAGTTAAGCTTGATGATGAAGATTTAATAATCGTAAAGCAGTCTGATATCTTAGCTGTTATTGAATAATCACAGATTAACAGTTTTAAGATATATTAATTAGCATATTTTGAATCTAAGATATATTAATCAGCGTATTTAAAATTTGAGATATATTAATTAACATATTTTGAATTTGAGACGTATTAATTAACATTTTGATAAAAGATATTTATAAAAGACATTTATGATATGATACATAATCTGTGGCAGATACAGTTTTATGTGTGGATGGATATATAAGTATAATAAAGAATAGATAGTAAAATATTGAATGGAGGAATATAAAATGGCAAAGGAAATTAAATATGGCATTGAAGCAAGAAAAGCTCTTGAAGAAGGCGTTAATAAATTAGCAAATACAGTAAGAGTTACAATCGGACCTAAGGGACGTAATGTAGTTCTTGATAAATCATATGGTGCACCACTGATTACTAACGATGGTGTTACAATTGCAAAGGATATTGAACTTGAAGATGCATTCGAAAACATGGGCGCACAGCTTGTAAAGGAAGTTGCTACTAAGACTAATGATGTAGCAGGTGATGGTACAA
>URAI01000086.1 GCA_900545725.1 uncultured Eubacterium sp. | reverse complement strand
CCGTCTCTACACCCTTGTTTCAACAAATTGTCAACAAATCACAATTTATAAATCCGCCCCTCTTTTTCTATAATATCAGCATCTATAAGACTTATCTCATCCATAAGATACATGTGAAATGAGCCAAGTCCTGACAGGCTTCTATCAGTCTTTCTGGCTGCACGTTCTCCAGCTATCCCAAACATTGCTGTGGCATATATGGCTGCCTGTAAGTTACTAAGCCCCTTCAATTTTTTATCATCTGCTGCCGCCGATAAATACGAAGCTATAAGAACATTTAACATACAGCCTGTTCCTGTTATTCTGCTCATCATCTCACAGCCGTTTTTAATAAAATATACATCTGTTCCATCTGATATCGTATCAATCTTTCCACTTGCAACCACTACAGCGCCCGTTCTAATTGATAATTCTTTAACAATGCCTGCCGTAACCATCATTTTACCCTGATTATCTTCTGAAAATACATCCTTAGAACTTACATCAATTCCTGCCGCATCGGATTCTTCACCACATAATACCTTAATTTCAGATATATTTCCTTTAATTACCGCCGGTCTGCAAATATCTATATACTCCTTTGCAAGCTTAAGACGTATATCACTGCATGTTACACCTACCGAATCTATAATTGATGGAATATTAAGTTCTTCCGCCTGTCTTCCTGATATCATTATTGATTCCATTCTCGCATCAGTAATATTTCCTAGATTAACTGCAAGTACCGATGCCATAGATGTTATATGAGCCACCTCTAGCGGGTGTTCAGCCATAATAGGCTTTGCCCCTGTCGCAAGCACAGCATTTGCACAATCATTTATTGATATAGGATTAGTAATACAATGTATTAATGGTTCATTTTTTCTTATGCTGTGTAGTAAGCTCTCTACATTCTTCCTGTCAGTCTTTACTGTTTGTAACATCAATACTGCTTCTCCTTTTAACTAACCAGTATACCCCTGCTGCTATAATAAATGCCGCAAGTACTACATACTTTATACTGTTTACCACTACTCCAGGCTGTGTAACAAAGTTATTAACAACAACCACTACCGCAAGGTATGCTATGAATCCGCAAAATGCAATTCCAAGTGCATTATTTGCCACTCTATCTGACGTTTCATATATGTCAGAACCAAGTGCTGTCTGGAATCTCGATAAAAGCTTAGCATTAGCTAACTGCTTTAAGAAGATAAATGCAATGCTTCCACCTATAAGTGTTCCTGCAATAAACGATGGTACATAGAAAAACCATGTAAGTCCTGTTCTTCCCCATAAAAGCGTCATCACGGGATATGATACAATAGCACCGATTATTCCTGTACCTATAACCTCGCCTAAGAAAGCACATACAAGCTTTCCCTTTGACAGCCTGTATAACATTCCTGATAAAAATGCACCAAATACAGCACCTGTAAGTGCAAGTGGAGGTATTCCCATAAATATCATTCTTATAATTCCAATAGCCAGCGCACATATAAATGCATACCATGGTCCAAGAAATACAGCACATGTCACATTGATAAAATGTGCCATCGGACACATTCCTTCTACTCTTAAAATAGGTGAGATTACAACTCCGATTGCAACCATCATTGCAAGAAAAATCATCTTTAATAAATTCTTATTCTTATCCATCTGTATTATGTCCTTTCCATAAAGTCTGCCACATTAATTAATGTGCATACTGGCTCTGATAAAGATTATAATAGAATCCCTTCTTTGCAAGCAGTCCTTTGTGATTACCCTGTTCTATAATTTTACCATCCTTCATAACCAGAATAACATCTGCCGACTGTATTGTTGATAATCTGTGTGCAACAATAAAGCTTGTTCTTCCTTCCATAAGCCTTGCAAATGCATTCTGAACCTTCATCTCTGTTCTTGTATCAATTGATGAAGTCGCCTCATCAAGTATAAGCATAGGAGGCTTACATAACATAACTCTTGTAATACAAAGGAGCTGTTTTTGTCCCTGTGAAAGATTACCTCCGTCTTCACCTATAACTGTATCATAACCATTAGGAAGTCGTCTTATAAAGCCATCAGCATATGATGCCTTTGCTGCTGCAACAATCTCTTCATCCGTAGCATCAGGCTTTCCCATGATAATATTTTCTTTTATTGTTCCTGCTTTTAACCATGTATCCTGAAGCACCATACCAATGCCTGCCCTTAATGAACTTCTGGTCATATCTGTGATATCTGTCTGCGATACTTTAATACTTCCTGAATTAACATCATAAAATCTCATAAGAAGATTAATAAGTGTAGTCTTTCCACATCCTGTAGGACCGACAATCGCAATTCTTTGTCCCTGCTTAACGTCAAGATTTAGATTTTCAATAAGCTTTTTATCAGGTACATATGAAAATGAAACATTTTCAAGCTTAACAGTTCCATCCACGTTTTTAATATCAACAGCTCCGGCAGGTTCCGGTATCTCCGGTTTTTCTTCTATCAGTTCAAATACCCTCGCCGCACATGCAATCGCATTCTGTAATTCAGTAACAACTCCTGATATCTCATTAAATGGCTTTGTATACTGGTTAGCATAGCTTAAGAAACTTGATAACTGACCAACTGTTATTCTACCGTTAATGGCAGATATCGCACCACCCACGGCAACACCTGCATATACAATACTATTTAGAAATCTTGTTGACGGATTGGTAATTGAAGAAAAGAAAATAGCCTTAAGTGAATATTTCTGAAGTCTGTCATTTATCTCATCGAATTGTTCAAGTGCTTCTTTTTCATGTACATAGGCCTGAACAACCTTCTGTCCGCCAATCATCTCATCTATAAGCGCTGTCTGTTTACCTCTTGTTTCTGACTGTAACCTAAACATTGAATAAGTATGTTTTGCAATAAATCCTGCAACAAAAAATGAAAGTGGTGTTATACATACCACTATAAGCGTAATAACAACATTTATCGAAAGCATAAATGCAAGCGTTCCAACAATAGTAAGTACACCAGAGAAAAACTGTGTAAATCCCATTAAAAGCCCGTCTGCAAACTGGTCAACATCTGCAATTACACGACTTACAATTTCTCCATATGAATGAGCATCAATATAACTTAATGGAAGTACCTCTATCTTTTCTATAGCTTCATCTCTTATATCCCTTGTTACATGATAAGTTATCTTATTATTACAAATGTTCATAATCCACTGTGATAATGCAGTTATTGCTATTACAATTCCCATCTGTGTGAGAATTGTTAAAATATTATCAAATAATACATTCTGTGGTCCTATAATATTATCAATTACACGCCCTACAAGTATAGGTACATATAATGTGGAGGCCACTGTCACTGCTGCCATAATAATAGAAATAGCAAGATACAGCCAGTACCTTTTAATTCTTTTTAAAACCTTTATTACTGTGCTTTTCTGGGAAGCACTTTTTTTAATATCTGCTTTATTACTCATTGGCTGCCTCCTCTTTGTTAAACTGCGAATAATATATTTCCTGATATACTTCACATGACTTTAATAGCTCATCATGTGTTCCAATACCTGCTATATTACCATCCTCAAGCACTATTATCTTATCTGCATACATAAGAGATGCCGCTCTTTGTGACACGATGAATACAGTAGGATGATTTTTCATGTGTCTTATAGATTTTCTAAGTGCCGCATCAGTTGCATAATCAAGGGCAGATGCACTGTCATCAAGTATTAATATATCAGGCTTTTTAACAACAGCTCTTGCAATTGTCAGACGCTGTCTTTGTCCGCCTGAAAGATTTTTTCCTCCCTGGTCAACAAATGAATCCAGCTTTCCATCCTTTTTATCAACAAATTCCCTTGCTTGGGCAATATCAAGTGCTTCCATTATCTCACTGTCTGTAGCATCTTTTTTTCCCCATTTTATATTTTCACGGATAGAGCCTTTAAAAAGCAATGCTTTCTGTAATACAATTCCTACATGTTCTCTTAAGGACTTAAGCTTTATATCTTTAACATTATTTCCATTTACAATAACCTCACCTGATGTAGCATCATAGAAACGTGGAATAAGATTGACAAGAGAAGACTTACCTGAACCTGTACCACCTATTATACCTACCGTCTGACCTTTCTTTACTGTAAATGATATATCTGTAAGTGATTCTGCTCCGGCACCTTCATACTTAAGACTGACGTTCTTAAATTCAACAATATTGTCACAAATAATATTATCCTTGTCAGAATTTTTATGATTATTAACATTTGCATCTCTATTATTAATACCTTCATTTCCGGATATCTCACACTGACCATCCTTCATGCCTGACTTTACGGCAAATACACTGTCAATACGGTTAGCACATGCAAGAGCTTTTGTAACGCTTATTACAAGATTTGCAAGCTTGATAAGTTCTACTAGAATCTGTGACATATAATTATATAAAGCTACAACCTGTCCTTGTGTAAGAGATCCTTCATTAACTCTTACAGCCCCTGTCCATAACAATATGACAATCGCCATATTAATAATTATATAAGTAAGCGGATTCATAAGTCCTGATATCTTGCCAACAAACTTTTGTAATCTGTTTAATTTTTCGTTTGCATTCTTAAAATTTTCTATTTCATCCTGCTGCCTGTTAAATGCCCTTATTACCCTTACACCTGTAAGATTCTGTCTTGTTATTCCCAATACCTTATCAAGTCCGGCCTGTACATTTTTATACATAGGACTTGTTGAAAGAATAATTCCAAATACAACGATTGCAAGTACCGGTATTGTTGCTGCAAATACAAGTGCAGCATTAAAATCAATTGTAAATGCCATTATCATGGCACCAAATACGATAAACGGTGAACGTAAAAATAATCTTAATACAAGGTTGACACCATTCTGCACCTGATTAATATCACTTGTCATCCTCGTAATTAATGTTGATGTACCTACCGTATCCATTTCAGTAAATGACATTCCCTGAATATGCTTAAATAAATGATGTCTTAAGCCTGTTGCACAACCAACTGCAGCTTTTGCTGCAAAATACTGTGCCGTAATTGCACATACAAGACCTATGATAGCAAGTGCTATCAACATAATACACATCTTAATTATATAATTGCTGTCTCTTTGTGCGATACCAACATCAATAATTGATGCAACAACTAATGGTACAAATAATTCAAACAATGCTTCAAGCATTTTAAATAAAGGAGCAAATACACATTCTTTTTTATACTCCTTTAAATATATCCATATTCTTTTCATCCTTTTCTCCATTCTGCAGATATTTTATATATTGTATTATTATCTGTGACACCTGCCTCACAAACACATATTTAAAATATTACACAAACTTGTCATTTAATTTTCTTATATCATTCTATATTCAGCTCTGATAATGTCTTACCAGCTTCGGTATGCATAATAAGATTTTTATTTTTAGGCTGATTGTCAATATAATCCGTCCTTAACTGATTCTCTGCCCTCAAAACCTCTTTTTCAAATTCTCTTGATGATATAAGTGCACACCCCTGACCTCTTATTATTATCTGCTCAAGTCCATCAGAGGTTGCCACTGTAACATTATATTTTCTGCCATTTTCATGGGCAAACTTCTCTATATACTGGTCGGCTGTTTCTGCCTCCTTAGTATACACGACATGAATATTATTATAATCAAGATATTCCGTATCGTGTCCCTTAACCCTGTATGCATCAAATACTACAATAATCTCACTGCCTGAAAGCGGCTGGTAATTACACATTATATCAAGAAGTCTTCCTCTTGCACCATCAATATTAACAGCAGCAAGCTCATTTAATTCATTCCATGCAAATATTACATTATATCCATCAACCAGAAGATACTTTTTATCATTTTTCTTATTCGTCTTTTTATATGATTCTAAAGATTGTGAAGTACTTTGTGAGTAATCAAACACTCTCTTACCTGCTGATTTTTTTGACCATTTTCCTGTGCCATCTTTATCTTTCTTATTAGCACCGTAAGTCTGCCTTAATATAGCATCGACCTCATCAGTACCAATCCATTCATCAGAAACAGTTCTTGCCGACTCAGCCGATGACATTTCCCTTTTTACCGAAATGTCTGCATTGCTTTCATCATTCTTCTTAATCCTTGCAAAATAGCTCTCTATATGCATATACTCTTCTACCCTGTCCCAGCTTACATTAAAACCTGCACCATGGGAACAGAATACGGAACCTGCCGGTTCATTTAAATCGCTATCCGGGTCATAACCACTTGCACTTATCACTTCATCAGCATTATGACAAGGCTCATATCCTTTAAATGTGCAAAAAAGCTTTCCAAGTCCTTTAGTATATGAATTGACCTCTCTTTGGTAATCCCTTATATTAATAACCGGAACACTTCCTTTTATAACAGCCATATCCTCCTGCTGCTCTAATTCAAATGTTCCACTCATACGCTCAATATCCGTCATGGCACGCCCGACATTGGCCGTTGGAATCTCTAACCTGTAATTATAATATGGCTCAAGAAGCACTGACTGTGCTTTCTTTAGTCCTTGTCTTACCGCTCTGTATGTAGCCTGTCTGAAATCTCCACCTTCTGTATGTTTAAGATGTGCTCTTCCCGCCACAAGAGTTATCTTAATATCTGTTATAGATGCTCCTATAAGCACACCCTTATGCTCTTTTTCATGTATATGCGTTATTATAAGTCTCTGCCAGTTCCTATCAAGCATATCCTCACTACAGTCTGCCGCTATAGTAATACCGCTTCCTCTCTCTCCCGGTTCCATCAGAAGATGTACCTCTGCATAATGTTTTAACGGTTCAAAATGTCCGATTCCTTCGACAACATTTGAAATAGTCTCACGATATACTATATTACCCTGTCCAAATTCAACCTCTATATTAAATCTGTCTTTTATAATATTCTTTAATATTTCAATCTGGACTTCACCCATTACCTGTGCCTGAATCTCCTGTAAACGTTCATCCCACACAATATGAAGCTCAGGCTCTTCCTCTTCCAGCTGCCGTAATTTAGGAAGTGCCGTTGCTGCATCCGTACCATCCAAAAGCTCAATCTTGTATGTAAGCACCGGTTCAAGAAGCGGCATGCCTGACTCTTCTTCTATTCCAATTCCCTGTCCGGGATATGTTTCATTAAGACCCGTAAGAGTACATATCTGTCCGGCATAAGCCTCATTAACCACCTTATATTTATTTCCTGAATATATGCGTATCTGATTAACCTTTTCACCTATGACATCCTTTGTTTTAAGACATCCGCCGGTAATTTTAACATGTGTCAGACGTTCATTTTGCTCATTTCTGGTAATCTTATATACCTTTGCTCCAAATTCCTCAGGATAATCATTACAGATTGCATATTTTTTAATTCCTCTTAGCAATTCCTCAACACCTTCAAGTTTAAGTGCCGAGCCAAAAAAACATGGAAATATTTTTCTGTTCTTTATGGCGTCTGCAATATTTTTATCTTCAATACTTCCATTTTCAATAAATTCATCCAGCAAATGTTCATCACATATAGCAACACTGTCATAAAACTCTTCAGAATTATTAATAATATTTCCCTCTGTAAAATCTATACATCCCGAATCCAGTTTATTTTTCAGTTCCTCAAGTATCCTTGCCTTATCAGTTCCTTTCTGATCCATCTTATTGACAAATATAAACACCGGTATCTTATACTGGCTGAACAGTCTCCATAATGTTCTTGTATGACCCTGAACCCCATCTGCACCACTTATTACAAGTATTGCGTAATCCAGTACCTGAAGTGTTCTTTCCATCTCTGCCGAAAAATCCACATGCCCGGGAGTATCAAGAAGTGTTATACACATATTGTCATTATTTTTTAAATTATCCCCTGCTGTATTATTTTCTTTATTCCTGCCATTGTTATTTTCATTAATATTAGTTCTATTTTCATCTGTCAGCTCAAATTCAGCCTGTTTTGAAAATACTGTAATTCCCCTTGCTCTTTCAAGCGTATATGTATCTAAAAATGTATCTTTGTTATCTACACGTCCAATCTTTCTTATTGTACCCGTAATATATAATATGGCTTCTGATAATGTAGTCTTACCTGCATCTACATGCGCCAGGATACCAAGTACTATTCTATTATTCACTGTTATCATCCTATCTGTGTTATTTATATGTATTAGTTATACCTTTATCTGTATAAACTCCAACCATCCAAACTTACCATATGCATAATATACTCACAGCTTATTTTTATTTATGTTTCTGTTATATATCAATATTTATGCTGCTACAAATTGTATTTAACATATCTGTTAAGCTATGATGACATCCTTAGTAATTATAAAAATATAATTTCCACGTAATATACTAACATATTAACAACTGTTATTAAAGTGTTATTAAGTTGATAGATTGTAACTTTATAAACGAATTATATATACATGATATAGCTTTTAAATATATTTATAATAATTGTCCGTAATTTATAAAATTACAGATTATTATAAAACGGAGCTGTTACACTTAAAATATTTAATTATGATATAGTTTTAAAATTAATTAAGTCTATATCTTATTAAATATTTATATGTAACAACTCCGCTATGTTTTATTTTAGAATTATATTTTAATTTTTTATTCGATAAATATTTTGATAAATAATAAAGTTTATATTATTATGACAAATTTTCGTATATAATCCAGTATAAAGTCCATAAATTAACTGACTCTATATCAATGATATAAATTTTACTTTCTGCTAAGAATCCTGCATATTATTTACTCTTAAATATATGCTTTTTATTATATAATATTTAATTACTTCCCTGCTCAACTGTTGTTTCAACAGTAGTCGGTGCATTGCTATATAACCCTGATGTAAAATCAATCAAAAACCAGTTAAGTGCAACTAGTATTAATGCTAATACTACTATTATAATTAATGGAATCCATTGGTTCTTTTTCTTTTTATTATTTCCATTTTTAAATGTATTATTATTAACGGTATATGCCATATTTATTCCTCATTTCTATTAATCTTATATTCTTTTCAATAAAATACTGACTAATTATATATCTCTTAATCATGCATAATTATTCTATATACTTTTATAAATTAATATATATATGGGCAAATTTAAAATGTTACACAAATTTATCCGTATTACAAAGACATTTTTCACTTTATTTGACGCAATGTATTTATGTCGAGGACAAAAAGAGAGTGTTTTTATACATTTTTCTATATTTGCTCATTTATAATATATATAATATCTTTATTTAACACAATTATTTATCTGACTGTAAAAACATCTCTTTTACAATTAACGTACCTGTTTCTGTTCTGAATATCCTGTCTATAATTTTTTTAATAGCAGACCAATCCATATCATCTTCATATATATTTACAATAAAGTCTGCCTCTACAAGTATCTGATAATCCATCCCTGTAATATTATCATATGTATGATGATGTCCAATAAGATACTTAACTCTTTCAACAAATTCTTTATCATAACCGGAATTTTTAAGAAGTTGTTCAGCTACAGCAGGGCCTTCCTTTTCCTGATATATTCCGACACTTGAACCATATTTTTTCTCTGATATTTTAATTCCAATATCGTGAAGTATTGCTGCAACTTCAAGTATATCCTGTTCTCTTTCATTTAAGTGTTCAAGCTCTCCTATAGTCTTCGCATAACCATAAACCTTCATAAAATGATTAATACGCTTAGCATCGCTGCCAAAATACTTAACTGCACTTAAAATAATCTCACTCTTATTCATGCCAAACCTCATTTCCAATTATCCGTAACTAATCCGGCTAAGTCGATTTTATTAATATAATATTCATTCTTGATACTTAGAAATATAAACTCTTAGTAAGAAATTGTAAAATACAATCTATAAAAAGATGATTAATATAAATAGTATCTCATTTTTATTTCTTATACAAGATACTTTATTATTTTATTACATATTTTCAAAATATTTTATTATTACATATAAACAAAAAAATCGTTAAAGTCCACATCTAATGAACTCTAACGACTTATACACTAACAGGGGTGGAGAGAATCGAACTCCCACCAAAGGTTTTGGAGACCCCTATCATACCACTAGACCACACCCCTTTACGAAGGCTTGTTCCTTCAAAACTGCACATTAAATCTATCTTCCATCCGTACCACTTCTGTGATAACTCTCTTTGTTCTATCCTGCTTTGAGTTCTCTTTCTCTCTGCTTTCCTTACAAACCTAACCTCTTCGGTTAAGCCCTCGACCTATTAGTACTGTTCAGCTACATGTGTCACCACACTTCCACCTACAGCCTATCAACCTCGTCGTCTTCAAGGGGTCTTACTGGATTTCTCCATGGGATATCTCATCTTGAGGGGGGCTTCACGCTTAGATGCCTTCAGCGTTTATC
>URAI01000085.1 GCA_900545725.1 uncultured Eubacterium sp. | reverse complement strand
ATCAGCCACAGCCTGCCCGTCTCTACACCCTTGTTTCAACAAATCACAATTTAATCAGCCATTGTCATATTGGGATATATCTTTTCTATAAACCGGTCATTATATGTCTTATCAAGAAATTCCTCTATTAAATTTCCCGCTTCAATTCCATTTTTTCTTTGTGAATATCTTGACAATGCAAGTCCCGAAATTCCTATATCAAGAAGCATTATTATGATAAGAAGCCATGTAAGCAGTTTTCCGGTAAGTGCTGGTATTTTTTCTATAACCTTACTCATTATAGGATATAACAGCTTTATCCACACAATTGCAGCTATTCCCCAGAAAAAACAGAACAGAAGATTTACCCTGCCATTAATATTAAATGGTATATGGCTGTAATCCCAGAACTTTGTACCAAATACCACTTCGGTAAACACACTACAGCTATACTCATATACGCCGCCCATGAAAAATCCACCTATAAATATATATCTGTCATTTTTATTTCTAAATGAATACAACACTCCGGTAATTATAGCACCACCAAGTCCCCATACAATACTGAATGTTCCATATAAAAGACTGCTTCTGCTCATAAGCTGTCCTGCTGTTGCCCATACAAATACCGTTTCTATCCAGTCACCTAGAAGCGCACATATAAAAAATACCCAGAATAACTTGTCAAAACACATTCCCTCTGCAAATACTTTACTTTGTGATTCTCCAAAAAAATATCCATTTTCTGAGCCTTTATTACTCCCGGTCTGATTTTTTAACTCTGGAAACGCCTTATACATTCTTCCCTGAATATATAAAAAGACTTTATTTCCAATGGTCAACTTTGTTTTTTCAAGTGAATTAGCTACATTTTCATAAATATACCCTTTAAACTTCCATTTTAAAGCTGCTGCCATTGTTACAAATACATCTATAAGAAATAAAACGACAGCAACGACTGTCAGTATTTTCAAAAGTCCATATGGTATAAGTCCATATACAATATATATATATGGATGTATCAGCCAGATTATAAGCATAAGTATTGTTGTCCACACTAATACACTTCTTGCACTTACATATCCACCAATATTCCATTTATCCTGTGAATAATCCCAGAATTTTTTACCTGTGATAAATCTTAATACAGCACCACTTACATACTGTACTATTGATATCAGCACCATAGTTACTATAAATTGTATTACCGGCTCATTATTAAGATCTCTTAAATCGTATAACATAATAAGCATGATAATACCATATTGCGGACACAACGGTCCGTTAATGAATCCACGGTTTACAAACCTTCCATACCTTATTGCTGCATATATTTCATCAAATATCCATCCAATAAATGAATATACAAAGAAAAAAAATATACTTCTTATTACTGCCTCCTGCATATATCCCTTAACCTTTCATATTTATTAGTATATTGCTACTACAATATCATCTGTCACAATTACTGTCAATTCTTACAGATATTTCAGTAACATATTTATTAATATCGTCTGCCGTAAGATTATCAACGACATAGTATTCAATATATATATCATCAGTACTTATTCCATTAGCCTCTTTATATACAAACATTCTCTCATAAGCTTCACCAATACTGTCCCAATGTCCAATATGATATGCGGTAAGATATTTTCCTTGAGGTAACATTTTATATTTTAACTTTGATGGTCTGCCCTTTAATAAAAGTGCTATATCAGTATACTGGTTATATATCTTATTTTTTAACCTGTTATAATCTTGAAAAAAAGCCACATCATAATTAAGTCCTGTATATATATCTGTCGAACTGCTTATCAGCTTCTCAGTCATTTCATTAATACGGCTATATATCTCTTTATCATTTGCAATCCCGTTGTCACTATATATATAATAACGCGGTTTATGTTCAATAATCTCTATAGCAGAATAATCTTTTCCCTGTGCATACTCTATATTTTCTATTTTATCATTTATCCATCTTTTCATGCTCTTCAGCCTGGCTATCTGTGTATCAATCTCACAGATCCTTCCAGCAAATACATCCTTAATCATAGCTGCACTTCTTTTATCTAAAAGGCAGCGTATATCTTTAAGCGACATTCCAAGTTCCTTTAACATTGCAATAACCTCAAATGTCTCAATCTGATAAATAGAATAATATCTGTAACCATTCTCCCCAATAATCTCAGGACTGAACAATCCGATGTCATCATAATGAAACAATGTATCCTTTGTAGTTCCTGTCATTTTGGAAAACTCCCCTGTCGTAACATAAATACTATTTTTCACATACATCACCTCCATTTCCCGCTTGACTATAGTGTTACACCATAGTATAACATATCATTTGTTCAAATGTTACTCAAATGTAGATATAAAACAAAGCTATAATTTTTAAAGGAGATTTTATGAGTTTATCAATTAACCAGCATTTTACGCCGGTCAGGTTATTAAAATTTGCTATACCAAGCATTATTATGATGTTATTTATGTCACTATATACTATTATAGATGGTATATTCATATCACGTTTTATAGGAAGCAATGCACTTTCTTCACTAAATATTGTCTTTCCAATATTCAGCATTTCCATATCCATAGCAACGATGCTTGCCACAGGCGGCAATGCCATTATAAGCAAATATATGGGTGAGGGAAATTATAAAAAAGCAAGACAGAGCCTTTCTTTATTTGTAATTATTACTGTTATAATAAGCCTTACCATACTTATATTAACAAGGACATTTCTTGTTCCTATATCAAGATTTCTCGGTGCAACTGATATCCTGCTTGATGACTGCATAAGCTATCTTGGAACGTATATACTTTTTATAAGTGCATGCATGTTACAGACACTTTTCCAGTCTTATCTTGTAACAGCAGGACACCCTGCAATCGGACTTGCCCTGACGGTATGTGCCGGCATATTTAATGCCGTATTGGACTATGTATTTATTGTTATATTTAAAATGGGAATTGCCGGAGCAGCTCTTGCTACAGGCATTGGCGAATGTATACCTGCCATATCAGGACTTTTATTTTTTACATTTTCAAAAAAAGAATTACATTTTACACGATTCAAATTTATGCCAAAAGAACTTTTACTTGCCTGCTATAACGGCTCGTCAGAAATGGTTACGCAGCTTTCTAATGCTGTTATTACTTTTCTTTTTAACATAATATTATTAAGACTTGCCGGTGAAACAGGAATTGCCGCAATCACGATACTTTTATATGGACAATTTGCATTTAATGCATTTTATATGGGCTTTTCAATTGGTATAGCACCGATAATAGGCTTCCAATATGGCGCTTCCGGTAAATCCGAGCTAAAAAATATATATAAGATTTCATTTATATTTGTTGCCATATCATCGGTAATAATTACTGCCACCGCTATACTATTATCACCTTACATAATTGGTATATTCACAAATGATTCTGCTACTTATGAGCTTGCTTATACAGGCTTTCGTATATTTGCAATTAATTTTTTACTTAGCGGAGTTAATATAGTATCATCAGGATTTTTTACAGCTCTGTCAAATGGAAAAATATCCGCAGTCATATCATTTTGCAGAACACTTATTTTCACCATAGCTTCACTGCTTATTCTTCCTGAGTTTATAGGAATTAACGGCGTATGGCTTGCAATACCGGTGGCTGAACTTTTAACAGCCTTCGTATGCTTTTATATGCACAAAAAATATTTTTTTAAAAATGGAAAAAAAGCTTATTTTTAATACATACTAAAAATGCCTGCAATATAAACAAAAGGAGCAGTATTACAAACCAATAAATGTAATACTGCTCCTTTTATGTACCTGTAAAAGCTAAACTTCTTATGAATTAATTAAGCACGGATTTCCTTAACAAGTTCAACAGCTTCCTTAGTCATAGCCTTAATCTTGTCAAATTCGCCAGCCTTAATTAAGTCACCCTTAACCATCCAGCTTCCGCCACAGCAGAAAATCTTATCGCATGAAAGATAATCTTTGATATTCTTAGCGTTAATTCCACCTGTAGGCATAATTCTTACTGATGTATAAGCTGCACACATAGCCTTAATCATAGCAAGTCCACCTGCTGCTTCTGCTGGGAAGAACTTAACTCTTGTAAGTCCACGCTTAACAGCCTGTGCAAGTTCTGAAGGTGTTACGATACCTGGAACAACTTCGATGTTCTTTGAGATACAGTAATCAACGATTTCAGGATCAAAACCTGGGCTAACGATTAATGAAGCACCAGCTGCTACTGCACGGTCAACCTGTTCTGTTGTAAGAACTGTACCTGCTGCAAGTACCATATCTGGATGTGCTTCATGCATTCTACGAATAGATTCTTCAGCAGCTTCTGTACGGAATGTAACTTCTGCACATGGAAGTCCGCCTTCATATAAAGCATCAGCTAATGGAAGTGCATCCTCTACGTTATTTAATACTACTACTGGAATTACTCCAAGTTCTTCAAATTTGTCTGCCATTGTACTCATAATAAAATATAAACTCCTTTCTTACTATCATCTATACGATGATTCTTGGCTTAAGACTATTATATACAATTTTTTATGATTTGTAATCCCATAAATGAAATTTTTTACATAATTATCGTGTATTTCTTAATTTTATACAATTTGTAATATAACAGCTTCTATATTAACCAGATTTTTAATCATTACCATTCCGGCTTCTGCTCCTTATGGGTATATCCTTTTAGCTTATCTTTGTAAATATCAATTAAACGTTCATATTTATCACATGTCTTTGTTTTAAGTTCACTATTTTTCTTTAACTGATTATAAAGCTCTTCCAGTTCGCAAAAATCTGCCTGTGCGTTGTCTTTATAATTATTTGCCATGTCCATTTCTAACCGGCTGGTAAGTCGTTCAAGTTCTTTTTCATTCCCACTTTTAAACAATCCCATAATAATCCTCATTATCAGTTTAACTGCACAATTCTTCAATACAATCTAAACCGCACAATTGATTTTAATTATTCTCTTCAAGAGCTTCTTCAAGCAGCATGGCTGCATCCATTACACAGTCATTACATTCACGGAGTACCTCTCCGGTTTCAAGCCCTTTAAGTTCCTTACATATAACAGAACCATTCTGATCCTTAAACTGACTCATAATACCGCGTATATCTTTAAATGTCTTACCGGGATTATCATTTGCCATTCCAAGCACAACTGCTGCACCTGCAATTGCACCGCAGCTTCCCTCCATAGTTCCCATTCCTGCTGCAAAACCCTGAGTAATCTTTTTCATCTCATCTTCACTTATGCCTGCATAGTCGCAGAAGGCACATGCAACTGCCTGTGCGCAATTACATCCGTTTTTCTTATTATTAACAGCCTCTTCTACTCTTTTAGTCATATCTGACTCCTTTTTATTATTTTATTCTTAAGTTTTATTATCTGTACAAGTTATTATATCATACATTATATTAAAACTTATACGTTTGAAAATTTCATAATCAATAAATAAGGACTGTATCAACTCTATAAGAAGATACAGTCCTTATCATATTATCTACATTTTGTCAAGAATTATATAAATATAATTTTTATATAATATCTTCATTACATAAATGTATTATTCTTATTAAAGCTGTGGACCAGCACTTACTAATGCCTTACCAGCATCATTGCCTTCATACTTAACAAAGTTCTTGTTAAATCTTGCAGCAAGATCCTTAGCCTTTGTCTCCCATTCAGAAACATCAGCATATGTATCTCTTGGATCAAGGATACCTGAATCTACGCCTGGAAGCTCTGTTGGAACTTCAAAGTTGAACATTGGAATCTTCTTTGTAGGAGCTGTATTAATAGCACCTGAAAGAATTGCATCAATGATACCACGAGTATCCTTAATAGATATTCTCTTACCTGTTCCATTCCAGCCTGTGTTTACTAAGTAAGCCTTAGCTCCACTCTTTTCCATCTTCTTAACAAGTTCTTCTGCATACTTTGTAGGATGAAGCTCAAGGAATGCCTGTCCAAAGCAAGCTGAGAATGTTGGAGTAGGCTCTGTAATACCTCTTTCTGTACCGGCAAGCTTAGCAGTAAATCCTGAAAGGAAATAGTACTGTGTCTGTTCCGGTGTAAGTATAGATACCGGAGGAAGTACACCAAATGCATCTGCTGAAAGGAATATTACATTCTTAGCTGCTGGAGCAGAAGAAATAGGACGTACAATATTCTTAATATGGTTAATTGGATAAGATACACGAGTATTCTCTGTTACACTCTTATCTGCAAAATCAATCTTACCATTCTCATCAAGTGTAACGTTCTCAAGAAGAGCGTTTCTCTTAATAGCATTGTAAATATCAGGTTCTGATTCCTTATCAAGATTGATAACCTTAGCATAGCATCCGCCTTCAAAGTTGAATACACCGTTATCATCCCAGCCATGTTCATCATCACCGATAAGAAGTCTCTTAGGATCTGTTGAAAGTGTTGTCTTACCTGTTCCTGAAAGACCAAAGAAGATTGCTGTATTCTCACCATTTAAGTCTGTGTTAGCTGAACAGTGCATTGAAGCCAAACCCTTTAATGGAAGGTAATAGTTCATCATTGAGAACATACCCTTCTTCATCTCTCCACCGTACCATGTATTAATAATTACCTGCTCATGGCTTGTGATATTGAATGCTACACATGTCTCTGAGTTAAGACCTAATTCTGCATAGTTAGAAACCTTAGCCTTAGATGCATTATATACAACGAAATCAGGCTCAAAGTTTTCAAGTTCTTCAGCTGTTGGCTTAATGAACATGTTAGTTACGAAATGTGCCTGCCATGCAACTTCAACGATGAAACGAACTGCCATTCTTGTGTCCTTATTAGCTCCACAGAATGCATCTACTACATAAAGCTTCTTATTAGAAAGCTCTGCCTTAGCAATATCCTTAACCTTAGCCCATACGTCTTCTGACATTGGATGGTTATCATTCTTATATTCATCTGATGTCCACCATACTGTGTCCTTAGAATTCTCATCAACTACGATATACTTATCCTTAGGAGAACGACCTGTGTAGATACCTGTCATAACATTGACAGCTCCGAGTTCGCTTTCCTTACCGATTTCATATCCTTCGTTCTTTGAAGATGTCTCTTCTTCAAATAATAATTCATAAGAAGGATTATGAACGATTTCTGTTGCACCTGTAATGCCATACTTACTTAAATCAATTACTGCCATCTTGTAATATACCTCTTTTCTTTAAAAGTAATTCATAAAATACCCACATACGCGGGAATTATGACATTTTGTAATTAATCGAAAATTCTAATATCTAATAACATGAATCTTCTTTTAATTATGTAGATAGATATGTTTATTCTATATAATAATATAGAAACACTCTATCACTGCTTGTTTTAGTATACATAATTCAACAAAATAAATCAACCAAAAATATTCTTAATTTTTTTTTAAATGTTTAAATATTAACAGTCTTAGCCTTTAAATAGCGCTTTATATTCTACTTAAATCAAATATAATATCAATTATTATCTATTCTTTTCAGCATATATCACGCTTATTAGCAGTCTATTCATTATTTTTTTGAATATTTTCACATTATTTATTTGTGCAATTTCACCTTATTTCATGCATATATTTTGATATTTTTTTATCAATCATCTTGTTTTTAATTAATTCTTATTGTTTCAAGTACACACATTATTATAAATGTTAATGCTTCACTTACAACATAAGCCAGCCATATTCCATCCATTCCAAATAAAGCTGCCATTGTAAATGCCGATATAAGTATAAGCACAAAACCTCTTGACATTGATACCACAAATGCTATCCTTGCTTTCTCTGTAGCACTATAAAAACTGCTTCCGACTATGTTAAGTCCGGCAAAGAATATTCCGGTAAAATACAGTCGTACTCCAGGTTCAGCATATTGAGCAAGTAATTCATTATGTTCGCTGTTAAATATCATTACAACAAGTGATGCTTCCAAAAATAAAAATGTGTATAATATACATGCAGCTGCAAATGCCGTAATATATGACATATGCTTTAATATCTTTACCTCTTTATATTCACGCTTTCCATAACTTTCACTTATCAGAGGCTGGCTTCCTAAAGCTATTCCGTTAAATACCGCAACCACTACAAGTGCTACATTTGCAACAACACCATAAGCTGCAACACCTACATTTCCTGAACACCGCATCATTAAAAAATTAAATGCAAGTGTAATAACGCCTGATGATACCTCTCCGACAAACGCAGATATACCAACCTGACAGGACTTTATAAGCATTACAACTGATGGCACACATATCTTTAATCTTATATGACTGTTTTTTGACAGAATATGCGTCATACATACTGCTATACCAACAACAGGTGAAAGTGCAGTTGCAAGCGCCGCACCTGCCATTCCCATTTTCAAGGGAAACATAAGCACGTAATCAAAGGCTATATTAAAAAAGCTGCTTGACAATGTTGCTATCATGGCTCTTGTCGGCGCACCATCATTCCTTACATATGCATTTGCAACATAATTCCACATAAACACCGGTGAAAACGCCATAAATATTCTTGTATAGGTCGTACCTGTTGCTACTATCACGCTGTCAGCACCTAAAAGCTGTAGTAGTTTTTCTGGAAAAACCAGTCCTATAAACGAAAACATAAGACCTATAACTGTTGTAAATGCAATCGCATTAAAAAGATAATTATCCGCAGTCTTTCTTTGCTGTGCCTTTTCAACAACATATCGTATTGCCGAACCCACACCAATCATTGAACCTATTGCAAATATAATATTGTATACCGGCAATACTAGATTAAGTGCAGTAAGTCCGTTAGTTCCCTGTGCTTTCGCAATAAAATAGGAGTCTGCAATAATATAACAGGATAAGCCTAACATTCCAAGTACATTAAGCGAGACATATTTTGCAAATTTTTTCTTAATACTCATTGTAATTATTATATTTTCCTTTCATATATTTATATTTAGTGTGAAGTTTATATTTTAATGTTTTTGCATTATTTTTTAGTATAATCTGCGTATTTATATTTAATTTTTTCATTAATTTCTTAATGTACTTTTTCATTAAACACTTTAATGCAAACCCATTTGAGATATAATCCTCTTCACATTAATACTGATTATGCATGAATTATTTTATATTGTATAGTATTTTATTTCATTGACTTTACTTAGTTTAAACTTTCTAATTAATATTGACAAGCACCATATTAAAAGATGTATAATAGATATAACTCAAATAACCAAAGGCGGTTTATACATATTGTATAGACCGCCTTTTTTGTATATGTTATACTTTCAGATTACATTGTTCCGCCAAATATTTTTCCGGTTGCATTCTGCTGTTAAATATTTTCCGGTAAAACAAGCGTAGTCAGAAAACTGCAGAATGGAGGTTACTTATGAAAAAATTAATCAATTTATTATTACAGAATCTCGACTGGAATTTTATAGCCGCCCTTAATGCAGCAGGTACTAAAAATGCACCCTACATGGCTATTAATTATTTAAGAATCCCTAATGAAATGCATATTGACTTATAAATTGGTATTTATAATTTATAAAAGGATATTCCCATTAAAATTTTATGCGTTCGTATTGACTAACTTATATTTTTAATGATAAAGTATTGCCACATAAGGGAGTAGTCAGCGTACATGCAAATGTATGTTGTTATATCGACACAATGGTTAAAAAGAACCCGGTATATCATTAAATGATGAGACTTATAGACGTTTTTCGTCTATAGGTCTCTTTTTTATTTGTACTTTCCTTTGACTTCTGATGTTCCATGCACACTTGTTTCATCAGAATATATAATATCAGTGTGCAGAAATGAGGACTATGATGAATTTAGCGGAATTATTTATTCTTGCAGTCGGATTGTCAATGGATGCATTTGCGGTTTCTATATGTAAAGGACTCTCCCTTGGAAAAATCAAAGTAAAGCATATGTGTATTGCCGGTTTATGGTTCGGAGGATTTCAGGCTCTCATGCCGCTTATCGGATATTTTCTTGGAAGCTTCTTTGCTGATATGATTACAAAATACGCACACTGGATTGCATTTATCCTGCTGCTTATACTTGGTGCAAATATGATAAAAGAGGCTCTTGGAGATGAAGAGAAAGTCGATGCCTCCATGGATGTCAAAAATATGTTTCTTCTTGCAATTGCAACAAGTATTGACGCTTTAGCGGTTGGGGTTACATTCGCATTTCTTCAGGTAAATATTATTCCTGCCGTATCATTTATCGGTGTTGTAACTTTTGTCTGTTCAGCCATTGGTGTAAAAATTGGTAGTATCTTTGGCAGCAAATACCAGTCAAAAGCTGAAATTTGCGGCGGTGTGATACTTATTCTTATAGGTCTTAAAGTACTTCTTGATGGACTGGGTATCTTATAAATTGAGATTTGTTGAAACAAGGGTGTAGAGACGGGCAGGATGTGGCTGATATGTAAGATT
>URAI01000084.1 GCA_900545725.1 uncultured Eubacterium sp. | reverse complement strand
TGACATTTGGCTCGCGATTCCTCCGGCATTAGAAATGCCTGCGGAATGGAGATTAGTGTGAAAAATAATAAATGGGGAAATGCATTATGATATTTTTAAACAGAATTAAAAATATATTTTTACACATAAAGAATCGTTTTACTTTAAAACACTGCGTCATAAGTATTATTATGGCGTGGTGTTTTATCAGTATTATACAGACGGTATATATATCAGTAAAATACGGATGTACAATAGATATGCTTGGATTTACAGGGAAGGTTAATTATTGTGCTGAAATAGTGCTTATAATTGCGGCAGCAATTGTTATATATGGACTCAATAATATTTTAAATATGCCTGTCGTGCAGAAAGTGTCATTAATTATTATCACATTTATATATGCCATTATGACGGTTGTGCAGTCAAAGGATACTTATTTTTGCCTTGCTATGGCAGGTCTTATGGTATTTGGCGTGGCATATTGTTTTGATGGTGTGAATACACAGTTATTCAAACTAAATATAAGACTTTATAGACTTATAATGGTTATCGGAGTAGTGTTATATATTGGCTTTATAGGAATAAGCCTTGTGTTAAAATATCTTACATATTCATCACCTAATTTTGACCTCGGACTGTTTTCGCAGATGTTTTACAGTATGAGTAAGAATCTGTCAATGAATACCACGAGTGAAAGAGATGTATTATTATCGCATATGTGTGTACATATATCACCAGTATTTTATACACTTCTTCCATTTTATATGATATATAAATCAGCAGCTACATTACAGTTATTGCAGGCGGTAGTTACTGCTATAGCAGTAGTTCCACTGGAAAAGATATGCAGATTTCATAAAATGTCAAGATTAGAAACACTTCTTATATGCATGGCATACCTGTTATATCCGGTGGTGGCAGGCGGCTGTTTTTATGATATACATGAAAATATATTTCTGCCTGTATGTATATTTACCATGATATATTATTGTGAGAAAGAAAGCATGATGGGAATGATAATAAGTACATGCTTTCTTCTTGGCGTAAAAGAAGATGCCGCAATATATGCAGTCTGTATAGGGTTATATATGATGTTTTATAAAAAAATGTACAAAAATAGCATGATTATTATTGGAATATCAGCAGTATATTTTGTATTTACGACGGTTCTTTTATCTAAAATAGGTGACGGAGTTATGTCATACCGTTTCAACAATATGATATATGATGGAAGTGGAAGCATGATTGGGATAATAAGAACTGTTATTACTAATCCTGCATATATATTCACACAGATAATGCAGCAGGACAAGCTGGAATTTATAATACAGACACTTGCGCCATTATGTTTTATGCCATTATTTTCAAAAAAATGGTACAGATGGATACTGTTTATTCCATATGTGTTATTTAATCTTATGTCAGATTACCAGTATTTCCATGAAATATATTTCCAGTATGCGTTTGGTTCAGGAGCATTGCTTGTATATATATCAGTTGTCAATATATCTGAAATGGATATGAAGATTAGAAGCCGCATAATACCAATGCTTACGGTATCGGGGGCATTATTTTTTGGAGCACTTATATATAACAGGGCAATATGTTATTATGATTATTATTCTGATTCATATGAGCGTGAAATATATAACACGTTTGATGAGGCTGTGCAGACAATACCTGATAATGCCTCTGTAACTGCTACAACATTTTTATGTCCGGCATTATCAAAAAGGGATGTATTATATGAAAAATATTATACGGACAAGGAATCACAGACAGAGTATATAATATTGGATTTGAGATTGGGGACTACTGAATATAATGTCAATGATTATCTTAATAGTGATAAGTATGAGACGGTATTTTATACGCCATACAGGGTAGCGGTTTTTAAGAATATTAATGTAAATGTATAAATCCTATTAAGGTATTGATAATATAAATTGTATTAAGTATAATTATACATAAGACTTAGCTGTTATTAGAAATTTTGTAAAATACATATGGCAGCGGATTATTTATTGAATTACTTTAAGGAAGGCGGAATTAAAAGATGAGAGAATGGGAAAATAATATTAGAAAAGTTGAACCTTATGTTCCCGGTGAACAGCCAAAGCAGGATAATGTTATTAAGCTTAATACTAATGAGAATCCTTATCCACCAACACCAATGGTAACAGATGCAGCAGGGCATTTTAATATGGATAAGTTAAGATTATATCCTGACCCTGAAGCGGCTGACCTTGTGGGGGCAATAGCCGGCTATTATGGAATGAATAAGAATCAGGTCTTTGTAGGAGTAGGTTCTGATGATGTTATTTCGATGTGTTTCCTTACATTTTTTAATTCTGACAAGCCTATACTGTTTCCTGATATAACATATTCGTTTTACAGTGTATGGGCAGATTTATACAGAATACCATATGAGACTCCTAAGCTTGATGCCAGTTTTAAGATTGTACCAGAGGATTATTATAAGGAGAATGGCGGTGTGATATTCCCTAATCCTAATGCCCCGACAGCACTTTATATGGAGCTTGATAAGGTAGAGGATATAATAAAACACAATCAGGATGTAGTAGTTATAATTGATGAGGCTTATATAGACTTTGGTGGAAAGTCAGCACTTGAATTTGTTAATAAATACGAAAATGTATTAGTTGTACAGACATTTTCAAAATCACGTTCAATGGCAGGCATGAGAATAGGTTATGCATTTGGTAATGAGAAATTAATCAAGGCATTAAATGATGTAAAATATTCATTTAATTCATATACAATGAATGCGACATCACTTGCATATGGTGTATGTGCAGTTAAAGATAAACAATATTTTGAAAAGTGTGTAAATGAGATAATTAAGACCAGACAATATAGTGCCCAAAAACTTACAGAATTAGGCTTTACTTTCCCAGAGTCAAAGGCAAATTTTATATTTGCAACACATAAGAGTGTACCAGCAGCTAAGATATTTGAAGAATTAAAAAAGCGTAATATATATGTAAGATATTTTAATAAACCTGTTATTGATAATTATTTAAGAATAACCATTGGTACAAAAGAACAGATGGATAAATTATTTGAAGCACTTGCAGATATTGTAGATTAAGAGTTGCTCAGAAATGAGGAGTAGTATGGCGGTACCATTTGAGAATCGTAATTTTCAGAAAGAACTTGAAAAGAAAATAGATGGATTTGTAAGAGAAGGAAAAGTTCCAAGACTTCTTCTGCACAGCTGTTGTGCACCATGCAGCAGCTATGTAATAGAATATCTGTCACAATATTTTGAGATAACAGTATTTTATTATAATCCGAATATTTCGATGGAAGAAGAATATAAAAAGAGAGTGGCAGAACAGCAAAGATTTATTAATGAATTTCCAGCAAAGCATAAGGTATCATTTATTGAAGGTGATTATGATACATCTGTTTTTTATAATACCGTTAAGGGGTATGAGAAATGTAAAGAAGGCGGGGAACGCTGTTTTTTGTGTTATGAATTAAGACTGCGTGAGACAGCCAGAAGAGCTGTAGCAGGTGAATTTGATTATTTCACGACTACGCTTACGATAAGTCCGCTTAAAAAAAGTGTAAAACTTAACGAGATAGGTTATAATTTAGGTATGGAATATGGTGTCGGATATCTGCTTTCTGATTTTAAGAAAAAAGAAGGATATAAGCGGTCAATAGAACTTTCTAAGGAATATGATTTATATAGACAGAATTATTGCGGATGTATATACTCTCGTTGATTTTAATAATGTAGTTGTGTTATATTAAAGTTAGAATTATAAAATGGAGGTTAGATATGGCTAAGAAGTTAATTAAAACAGTTGCCGGAGTAGGTGCAATAGCAGTTGCCGGCAAGGTTGGTTATGATAAGTATAAGAATGTAAAGAAGCAGTTCACACAGGAAGAAAATGACAGTATAGATGCAGAAATAAAGAAGTACAATGCCATTTTTGATAAGAAAGTTGTTGAGATTGAAGATGAGGAGTTTACAGGCTGTGAAGTAAAGGTTATTGGAGCTAAGGCAGTAATAGACCTTGGACTTGCCGTATTTGAAAAGGATGTGTATATTAATTTTACAAGTACAGCAAGTAACCTTACAATTATTCTCCCTGAAGGTGTCAATGCTGCAAGTGATGTGGAAAAGACATTCAGTGGTGTTAAAAACCTCGTGGAAAATGTTGACGAAGAGGGAATACACACAGTATATATAATTGGTAAGGCGGTATTGAGTAATATCGAGATTATTCCTGTTAATTTCTATGTAGATGATGATGATGATTTTGAAGATGTAATAAGTAAGGACGATGAAGAGCTTGCAGAACAGGAATCAGTTGATAAAGCTGATAATGAAGAAGTTGTTGATTTAAGCAAAGATAATTCAGGTGAAGATGAACTTGATATAGAAGAAGTCTAGTACATCTGTTATAAATTAGAAAGCAAAGATATATGAAACATAAGGATGAAATAATTGATTACTTTGATGGTCTGCAGTCGATGAAGCTTGTCGTAGCAAATAAGCTGTATTATGAGAAGTTTCATAAGATGTCAGAGGGAGCTTTTTTTAAGGCACTTGAAAGGCTTGTCAATCAGGGCTTCCTTATCAGGGTGGCTAAAGGATTATATATTAAAAGTGCAGAGCAGCTTGATAAAGTTCAGATGGAGCAGGCAGTTCTTGATTATTTTTTTGGAGAAAATAATGATAATGGTATGTATACAGGGTACAGGCTGTATATGAAATATGCTATCACTGATGCAGATGATGGTAAGATAGAGTTATATTCAAATGCAGTCAACAAGGACAGTATCAATATTGGCAGAATACACATAAGGAGAGTCAGTATAGAATTGTCATATGATAAGACGAAGATACTTGAAGCACTTGAGATTTTCCAGAATTATAGCAGAATCAAGGACTTAAATAAGCAGCATTTTGCAAGATATGCAAGGAATTTTGCATTAAGTTATAAGGATGATATTGCAACATATGTAATAGATAATGTAAAGTACAAGAAGAATACAATTGCATTTATGAAAAAGGTTCTTGATATGTATAAGATAGACAATACATTAGGACAGTATTTAAGCTACGCTTCAAAGTATAATATTCCTACGGTTATGAAGCTGGCAGTTAATTAAGAATAATTATCTAAGCTGATAATTAGAATATAGTATTTACCTTGTGATAGTATCAAAAAAAATACAATATATATGTAGAATGATATTTACAAATGCATAATTATACAGTATACTTCTTTGTAAGTTGTTCTTGTATACAAGATACAGCTAATACAATAAAATCAGAGCAGAGTAGAGTTGTGTGCGTTAAGTGCCAGATGAACAGGGAGTTGTCATTTGGACGAAAAGTTTTCTTGCGGTACATGATTCGCATCCCGCTGCTACATATTGGATAATTATATATATATTATACCTCTTATGTAGAGCTCGAGTATCTGCAAAGGAGGTATTTTTTTATGAACATTTTAATCAAAAGCTTTACAGATTCGGCAAAAGAATTTAGGAATCTGAAATCGGTCGTAACAGCAGCATTACTTGTTGCAGTCCACACAGTTATGGCGGTATTTTTATCAATTACCGTAACCCAGTCACTTAGAATTTCTATTTCGTTTCTTACAAATGTTGTAACAGGTGCATTATTTGGACCTATTGTAGGCATGTTATGCGGTGGTATTGGAGATATAGTACAGTATATTATCAAGCCGACCGGTGCATATTTTCCGGGCTTTACTATAAGTGCAATGCTTTCAGGTTTCATATATGGAGTTGCATATTATAACAGATTTCCAAGACTTAGGGATAATGACAAACACAGAGCTGTGACAGAAAAGAAAGGCTTTGCTAATGATGATTCTGTATTTTTAGGAAAAAGAAATGCCATTATTTTAAAGGTATGTACAGGTATACTTCCAATTGCCGGAATAATTGTATGGTTTATGATGCCATTTGTTGAGGTGGCAGATAAAAAAACACAGGCAATTGTTGTGTCAGGAAGTGCATTTAACATTGTACGAAATATGTCAGTATGCAAAAATGCAGCGGTTATCGCAATTATTATTCTTACTGTCTTTGTTCTGTCATTTGTTCTTAATATATGGAGCAGACATACAATACCGGCAATATTTATGACCATAGGATGTTTTATCGGTGGACTTTCAATGTATACGGATAAGAAATTTACAACTGTTCTTTCCGGATATTGGATAATAAGTGCAATAATGGTATTGTATATTGCAATCCAGTTATTTATAATGAGTAAGAGAAGTGAACTTGATGTAAGATTTGCCATAAGGTGTGTCATTGCAATGTCTGTGGTTAATATACTGGTAAATGGAGTGCTTGGTACATACTGGGTAACGATTTTATATGGAAAGGGTTTCTGGTTCTATTTTACATCAAGAATGATAAAAAATATTGTACAGCTTCCTGTTAATATAGTGCTTACATATTATGTGCTTGGATTTGTAGGTAATATAAAGAAAAAAGGTGCACTGTAACAGTAGGGCTGTCCTGGAAATGGAGAGTAAAGACTGATATGAAAAAGATTATGATAGCGTCTGATATTCATGGTTCTGCTTATTACTGCAGAAAATTATTAGAAAGATATGAAGAGGAAAAGCCTGATAAGCTGGTACTGTTAGGTGATATATTATATCATGGTCCAAGAAATGACCTGCCAAAGGATTATGCACCTAAGCAGGTTATTGCAATGCTTAATCCGTTAAAGAATGAGATTATGTGTGTAAGAGGTAATTGTGATACGGAAGTTGATCAGATGGTACTTGACTTTAATGTGTTATGTGAACAGGCGTGTATGTATGTCAATGATAAGAGTCTTGTAATGGTTCATGGACATAAGCTTGATGAAAAGAATATGCCGGCCATAAAGGATGGGGATTATCTCGTGTGTGGTCATACACATATTCCTAAGTGTGAGAAGAGGGAAGGGTATACATATATTAATCCGGGCTCAGTATCAATACCTAAGGAAGATAGTGCACATAGTTATATTATTCTGGAAGATAAGTTTTACTGGAAAGACCTTGATGGAAATGTGTATATGCAGGAATAGTAATTATAAATGATACATATTCTGCCGTTTATAAGTCAATCCGAAGCGAATCTATATTTTACAGGTAATATAGTAATATTTGCATATAGTTAATCTGCAATGAATATATAACAATTTTTTATATAATTTTAATTGATTTTGACCATAAGTGTGATACATTAAATATAATGATTGAAGAAAGGTATTGCAGATATGGGAAATTTCAAGAATAAGATTGCCAGATTTATGTATGGAAGATATGGTATGGATCAGTTGTCAAGGCTTATTATGTATATAACATTTGCGTTGCTGATTATTACATTATTTATACATAGTAGTATATTGTATACAGTTGCATTGGCAGGAATCATATGTACTTATTATCGTGCTTTTTCAAGGAATATATCGAGAAGATATAGTGAGAATGAGGCATATCTTAAGTTTAAGTATAAGATTATAGGAAAGTTTAATAATTTTAAGTTCCGAATGAAAGACAGAAAGACACATGTCATATTTAAGTGCCCTAACTGTTCCCAGAAAATAAGGGTACCAAGAGGAAAGGGAAATATTAGTATTAAATGTCCTAAGTGTAGAATAGAATTTACTAAAAAGACGTGATAATAAGAAGAATTAATAAAAGAAGCATGGATGAAAGCTGACATTGAGGCTTTTGTTCATGCTTTTTCTGCCTGTAAGAAACAGAATTTATCAAGAGTATTTTTTAGCAGCTTAAAAATGCAGCCGGTTTTATGTAATATATGGAGGTTTCATAACGTATTATATTATGGATTATAAATGTTTTGTAACAAAGAGCCATTGATGGTGGAAGAATAATCGCTTTCGCAAATTTTCTTTGCATCTTAGCATCAAAAATTGCTCAGAAATGGGGAATAGTGTGAATGAGAAAATTGAAAATCTGTTAAATATAAGTCTTAATGTAGATGAAGTTGAAAGGTTGAAATCTCCGGGTCTTAGTACCGGATATGATAATAAAACTAAAATATGGGAAATAATTATTAGATATACCGGAGATATACAAAATATATTACAAAAGTATATAAGAGCGGATGAATCAGTGAGGGTGAAGGAGCTTATAAATAACTATGCGGTTGTGCATACACCGAAAAAGTATATAGATGCGATTGCAGGTGAGGAGTATATAGAATTTGTTGAGAAGCCAAAACAGATGTATTTTCAGCTTCAGGCAGGTAAGGCACAGTCATGTATTAGTCGGGTAAGTAGTGGTAATTCATTATTACAGCTGAATGGCAGCGGTGTTATTGTTGCAATAATAGATACAGGTATAGATATTAAAGATATGCGTTTTAGAAACAGTGATGGAACTACAAGAATATTAAATATATATGACCAGAGTTCAGGGATTGAATGGAATAAGCAGGATATTGATAATTATATTTTTTTTGAAAATGAATTGACAACTGATAATATCGGGAGTGCCGTCCGCGTAACGGAGAATGATTTTGTAATAGGTGTGGATATTACAGGTCATGGGACGGATGTGGCGGCAATTGCATGTGGAAGTGATGGTGTTGCACCAAAGGCAGATATTATAATTGTTAAAATGGCTGTCGCAGATACAGACTCATTTCCGAGAACTACACAGCTTATGGAGGCACTTGATTATGTTATCAAAAAGGCTGTTATGTATAAAGAGCCGGTAGCGGTAAATATAAGCTTTGGAAATAATTATGGAGACCATACAGGGAGTGGAATACTTGAAAAATTCATTGATGATATATCTGCAAGCTGGAAGTGCTCAATATGTATAGGTACGGGAAATGAGGGACTGGGGGCAGTACATGCCGGAGGTTATGTGTCATATGGAATGGAAAATATAGTTGAGCTTGCAATAGGTGAATATGAAACTAATCTTAATCTGCAGATATGGAAAGCGTATTGGGATGATTATGATGTAGAGATTATAGCACCCGATGGAACAGAACTGGGAAAGATTAACAGATATAATATTGTAAATAAAATTAATATACAAGGCACAACAGTTCTTACTTTTTATGGAGAGCCAAAACCATTTTCGACAAGGCAGGAAATATATATAGATATGATACCGGCTGGGATAAATACATATATACAGCCGGGAATATGGATTTTGCGGTTTATTCCTAATAAAATAATTGATGGCAGATATGATATATGGCTTCCGTCAATCAGCCGGTTAAATGACAGAACCGGTTTTTTACGTCCTGACAGTGAGCTTACATTTACAGTTCCGTCTACATCTTTTCAGGCTGTATCAGTTGGTGCATATAATTCAAGAACTCTGTCGCCGGCTCCATTTTCGGGAAGAGGCTTTGTATCAGATGGAGGTGCAGATATTATAGCAAAGCCTGAGCTTATAGCGCCAGGGGTGGGGATTGGAGTGACGGCTACAAGGTTCGTTACAGGAACTTCATTTGCAACTCCTTTTGTAACAGGAAGTGCAGCACTGCTTATGGAATGGGGAATAGTAAGAAAAAATGATATTTATATGTATGGACAGAAGTTAAAGGCATACCTTATAAATGGTGCAAAACAGCTCCCACAATATAATATTGCCAGTGAAAATGATGTGGCAGAAATACGGAAAAAGAACAGGCAGAATCCTAATAGTATAACAGGCTGGGGAGCATTGTGCCTTTATAATAGTATTCCGCAGTAATGAAAAATAATTATGTAATGGTACATTTAGAGGATTATTTTTTATATTAACATAATGCTTTGAGTTGCTTTGAAAATATATTTATATTAGAAGAAGAATAAAATAACAGATAAAGATGTAAATTGTCATAAGTGCTTTAATGAGAAAAACATACTAATTATTCATATTGACTTTAAATAAAAAGTTATATAATATTAACCATAGTTAGATACAACTAACCAACACCGGATAATATATTTTTTCAGTAGTTGTTCAATTATTAAAATTATGGAGGCAGATATGATTAAAGTAGTATATTGGTCACAGTCAGGAAACACACAGGCAATGGCAGAGGCAGTAGCAGAAGGCATTAAGGAAGCAGGGAAAGAAGCGGAAGTTCTTTCAGTAGACACAGTGACAGCAGACAGTCTTAATGATGATACGGTATATGCACTGGGTTGTCCGGCAATGGGAGCAGAAGTGTTGGAGGAATCTGAGATGGAGCCGTTTGTAACAGAGCTTGAAGCAAATGTATCGGGTAAGAATATTGGTTTATTTGGTTCATATGGCTGGGGTGATGGACAATGGATGCGTGACTGGGTTGAGCGTATGAAGTCAGCAGGAGCTAATGTAGTTACAGGTGAAGGCATAATATGCAATGATGCCCCGGATGATGAAGCAGTTGAAAACTGTAAAAATCTTGGAAAAGAGCTTGCGGCACTTTCATAAATTGTGATTTATTGAAATACGGGGTGTAGAGACGGGCAGGCTGTGGCTGATATGTAAGATTTGTAC
>URAI01000083.1 GCA_900545725.1 uncultured Eubacterium sp. | reverse complement strand
AAAATTCCCAATACAATCCGCCACTTCCCCACTACACCCCGCATTTCAACAAATCTCAATTGTTAATTGTGTGGTTTTGTAGTATAACTTAAATATATAATATTGAAACGGAGATGAACATTTTATGAATATTCAACTTATAGCCCTAGACCTTGACAGAACCACTCTTAATTCAAAAGGAAAGCTTTCAAAGGTTAATTATGAAGCTCTAACCCAGGCAATCCGGAATGGTGTCCATGTATGCATAGCAAGTGGCAGAGCATTTGATACACTTCCAAAGGATGTTCTTTCAGTTCCCGGAATTGAATATGCAATTACAAGCAACGGTGCTGCTGTTTATAACATAAAGACAGGTAAACGTATGCGTTCTTTTCTTCTTACAGAGCAGTCTGTTGATATTATTATGGATATAGCAGGAAAGTATCCTGTTACTTATGAAGCATTTATTAACGGTGTAGCGTATGCAGGTGAAGAGTATATAAAGAACCCTGTTAAATATGGTGCAACACCACATTCCATCGATTATGTCCAATCTACCAGAAATATCATAACCGATATTATCGGGTTTATTTCGAAAAATAAAGACAAACTTGACTGTATGGATATAATTGTCAATGATGATGACTTAAAAAAACATATAATGAATGAAATACATAATGCAACTGATGAAGTTTATCTTACAAGCTCAATAAAACAACTGCTTGAAATTTCATATAAAGATGCCGGAAAAAAATCCGGACTTAAATTCTTAGCCGAATATCTCAACATTCCACGCGAAAATATTGCGGCATTTGGTGATGCTGACAATGACCTCGATATGATTGAATATGCCGGATGTGGAATTGCAATGGCAAACGCCTCTGACAACCTTTTAAAAACTGCTGATTATACTACACTTCATCACGATAAGGATGGTGTAGCCTATGCATTTAAAAATATTATTAAGGTATATTAATATCCTGTAAAAAATAATTATTATGCTATGTATGAGCAAATTTAAAATGTTGCACAAATTGTCTGTATTACAAATAATGAATATAAAAACACTCCGGAACATCATGTTATTTATGGCCGATTAATCAAAGTTTAAAATCTCTTGAATTTTGTCCATCGCTCATAAAATAACCTGACAGTTCCGGAGTGTATTTAATTAAATTTACATAATAACCTAATCATAAGTGAGAAATCTCTTTCCGAATACTTTCCACTTATGATTTTCTATTATTATGTCCATATAAATTAATGATGGAATAATCTCATTCCTGTAAAGCACATAGCTATATTATATTTATTACATGTCTCGATAACATTATCATCTCTTATTGAACCACCCGGCTGCGCAATATACTTAACACCGCTCTTGTTAGCTCTCTCGATATTGTCACCAAATGGGAAGAATGCATCTGAACCTAATGATACATCAGTATTCTTATCAAGCCATGATCTCTTTTCTTCTCTTGTAAATACCTCCGGCTTTTCTGTAAATACTCTTTCCCACTCACCATCTGCTAAGATATCCATATAGTCATCACCGATATATGTATCAATTGCATTATCTCTGTCAGCTCTCTTTAAGCCGTCTTTAAATGGAAGATTAAGTACCTTAGGTGACTGGCGTAAGAACCAGTTATCTGCCTTAGAACCTGCAAGTCTTGTACAATGTACTCTTGACTGCTGGCCTGCACCGATACCGATTGCCTGTCCGCCCTTTGTATAACATACAGAGTTAGACTGTGTATACTTAAGTGTAATTAATGCAATAATAAGGTCAATCTTAGCATTTTCAGGAATCTCCTTATTGTCAGTCACAACATTTCCAAGAAGTTCCTTATCAATCTTAAACTCATTACGTCCCTGTTCAAATGTTACGCCAAATACCTGTTTTCTCTCGATTGGCTCCGGCTTATATGATGGGTCAATCTTAATAATATTATAATTGCCCTTCTTCTTAGACTTTAATATCTCAAGTGCTTCATCTTCATAACCTGGTGCAATTATACCATCTGATACTTCATGCTGGATAAGCTTTGCTGTTTTAACATCGCACACATCTGAAAGTGAGATAAAATCTCCGTATGATGACATTCTGTCTGCACCTCTTGCTCTTGAATATGCACATGCTATTGGCGAAAGTTCTCCAATGCTTTCGTCAACCCAGTAAATCTTCTTTTCAACCTCTGAAAGTGGAAGACCGACTGCTGCACCTGCCGGTGATACATGCTTAAATGATGTTGCAGCCGGAAGTCCTGTTGCCTCCTTTAATTCCTTAACAAGCTGCCAGCCATTGAATGCATCAAGGAAATTGATATATCCTGGCTTACCATTTAAAATCTCAACAGGAAGGTTACTTCCATCTGCCATAAATATTCTTGAAGGCTTCTGATTAGGGTTACATCCATACTTTAATTGTAATTCGTTCATATATAATCCTTTCTAATTTGTAATCACTACTAAATTCAAAATGTTTAATTTATAAAATATCTATTTATTCTTATTAACAATTCTTGTCTCATATCTGCCGGTCTTAATATCAATAAATCTTACAAATAATGATACCTTGTTATCTTCATCTAAGTTATTCCATACCATATCTGTGAATGAATCAATATCACCTGATATCTTAACCCATGTAGGTTCTCCCTCAAAACTTGGAAGTGGGTTGGCATCACGCATATATGTATGTATAAATCTTCCCTCACCTGCTATTGGCTTCTCATAGGCATATGTATATCTGTTGCAGGCTGCACCATTACCGTTATTGCTCTTTAATATAGACATTGCATAACTGAAATTACCATCTTCAATATGCATAATTCCTGAAATTCTAGGAGTATAATTAGGTGCATCCGGCTCAAATTCTCTCGTTCTTAAAGCCTGCTCAAATGTATACTGCTTATCCATAAGTTCGTATATTGTATCTGTCTGGTCACCGTTAGTTACTATAGTCTTGTTACCAAGTACTCTTACCGGTGCGTATATTATAAGACTTGGGTCTTCAAGCTTAGATGGGTCAAATGCCTGTGTTCTTATGCCCTCACCATCTTCGACAAATATACGGTTTCTACTATTTTCACTTCTTCCCATAATAAAATAAGCTGTAACCGCCTTAGTTCCATCCTCTGACAATCCGATAACAATTCCTCTTCCCGGATAAGTTGTTGATGATAATTCCTTTTCAAGTGACATCATTTCCATAAATAAATCCTCCATTCTAAGTATCTTTGTGAATATCTTTGCTGTAAATAAGCTAAAACTATGCACAGGCAGTTTATTCTGCTGTCAGAAGATGCCTGCCTTATTCATAAACCAATCATGTTACCTCCGGATGATTTGATATTCAAATACATTTTATATATAATTCAGACTTACATAATACTATATAAATAAAAAAACCACCCGGGTAACCATGCTTAACAATGGTCGCCCAGGCGGTCGGCTTATCTTTAATAATCTGTACTCCCTGTGGGTATCTCCCACAACACGCAATGCGTATCTTTCCGCCAGTCGTACAGAACCTATTGACAGAATACAACATTTAATTACATTTTGCAACCCCATAATATTGAAAATCATAAACCATTTATCATTAATCTTTAAAAATCTCACATTTGCAATGCCGATTAATAATTACCTAAAAGCTTAATTGAATTAGCCTCTTCTTCAATTCCTCTTAATGCATTCATCACCCTCGGGTCATCAATATTTCCCTCAAAATCAACAAAAAAACGAAATTCCCATTTACGGCCTTCCATATTACGCTCTTCAATCGGTCTTGATTCTATCTTATTCATATTAAGTCCGTTATATATAATATGGCTTAGAAGATTATAGAGTGTACCTGTCTCGTTATCTGTCTCAAATACAATACTCATTTTCTGTGCATTTTTGACAAACTTTCTTGTCTTTGTAACTATTACAAATCTCGTCGTATTATTATCTGACGTATTAATACAGCTTTGCAATACTTCAAGACCATATATCTTAGCTGCCTCTTCGCTTGCAATTGCTACATGTGTCGCATCCTTTTCTTCAATAATCTTTTTGGCACTTACTGCTGTATTAGACTGTCCTACCTGCTGCCAGTTTTTATGTTTATTTAAAAATTCATCGCATTGCATAAGTCCCTGTGGATGTGAATATACTACCTTAACCTTATCAAGGTCAGTTCCCGGAAGTCCCAATAATGCATGCTCTATCTTTACATATGTCTCCGCAATTATGTAATTATTATATTCTCTTAAAAGGTCATACACGTCTGCCACAATCCCGGCTTTTGAATTCTCTATAGGAAGAACAGCATAGTCAGCCTTTCCTGTCTTAACATCTTCCATCGCATCCCGCCATGTCGATGTATTATAACAATCCACACCTTCACCAAAATATTTCTTTGTTGCAATATGTGCATACGCTCCCGGCACTCCCTGATATACAACCTTACAGCCTGTCTTACACACCTCATCAATGGCCTCATAAGGTTCTCTTAAAGTTCCGCTTGTCTTTTCCAGAAGACGGTATTGCATCTTTCTGCTGTTAGCCATAATCTGTAAAAATAAATCATCTATCGCATGGACATTATCATTATCCTTAACAAGCTGTGATATCTTTTCTATCTTAGCCTTCTCCCTTTCGGTATCAAGTACTTTCTTGCCTGTCTCAATCTTATACTCTGCCACTTCCCTGCAAAGCTCCATTCTCTTCTCAAATAATTCAACAAGCTGCTTGTCAATACCATCAATATTATCTCTAATCTTACCTAAATCAAGTGCCATCATATCCTCCTAAAATGTATAAATATTAATTCAATTATCATAATAATGCTTATCTTATTTTCTGCTATTTCACCAATAATTTTAATATTTTGTGTTTTTATAACACTATAAATGTCTATAGCATATAATATTTTGCCCTTTAACATATCTTTATGACAAATAGCACACTTTATTGTAGCATATATTTTTTATAATATCACTAATAAAAATGCATATTATTTAAACAAAAATATATATTAATCCGATAAAGCATGATATAATAATAAAAATGTAATTTATATATTATCGTAAGCTTATAATACAAAATAGTATTCTGATTATTTTATATAATGACATGCGGATTATATTATTTTATATGATAATTCTTTATAATATTTTATGCAATATTTTACTGCAGAATGGAGGCACTTATGAATAAGTATGTTAAACGGACTATAATAATTCTGATTATTGTTCTTATTGCAGGAGGTCTTGGCTATTATAGTTATTCCCGTAATAAGTTTGATTTCAATGAAGATAATGCTACCGGCAATACTCCCGGTAATATTAATAACGGTGGACTTTTTTGTGAATCCGGCGGCAGGATATATTTTGCCAACCCTTATGATAAAGACAGACTATATGTTATGAACTCTGACTGCACCGATGCTAAGAAACTCAACGACGACTGCATTGCATATATTAATGTTTGTAATAATTATATATATTATGTTAAAAATAATTTTTCTGAGGATACTGTCGGTGCTGTATTCAGAGGACAGTTATTCGGACTGTACAGATGTGATCTTAACGGTCAGAACTGCAAAGCATTATATGATAAGCTTATAGGAAAAGTAAGTCTTTGTGGCAATTATCTGTATTACCAGCACAATGATAATAAGACACCACTTTCTCTTTATAAAGTAAGAATTGATGGAAAGAATAACAAACAGGTCTCAGCAACCCCATATAATCCGTCATGTGTTAATAATAAGAAGATTTACTTTGCTGATGATACTAATAATAACCGTATAAGAATGATTAATACTGCTAATGATTCGGTATCTCCTTATTACGATGCCAATGCTTATATGGTTGATATGGAAGGCTCTTATATGTATTACATAGACCTTGATAAAGATTATTCAATTATGCGTCTTAATACAGCTACTAATACTGTTGAGCTTGTATACGCTCCTAATAATGGAAAGATTGTAAGTATTAATGTATATGGCAATAAGATGTTCTTCCAGCTTGAAAGTGACAGTGATGATACAACCGGTCTTTATAGAATGAATACAGATGGAACTCAGATAGAATATGTAGCACATGGCAATCTTACAAAGGTTACATGCACATCCAGGTATACATTTTTTAGATATTATGAAGAACCTGCAATACTTTACAGAGTTCCTACATCTGGTACGATTACAAAGGTTGAGGAGATTGTTATTAAATAGTCAATCATCATTAAAATATTACACAACAGTAATTCTATACAAAAATTATGCAGGATATGGATTCTTAAACAGTAAAATTCTATATCCTGCATAAATTTTATTTTTGCTTTCATTGCATCAGCAACATCTTCTATTGTCTGTTAACCAGACTAAATTCTCTTTTCAGTCAGCTTTTTACTCTTTATTCAAATATATTTCTTCGTCAGCTTCTTCCTGATAGCTTGATTATAATTCATCAACAACCTGAAATATATAAAACTTAATAATTGTTTTCCGTCTTGTTTCGTGGTTGTTCTTCCTTGTCCGAAAATCAATCTTTTTACGCATCTTTCTTTCATCACATTACATCACAAGTTATTAAAAAGTGTGTCAAAAGGTGTGTCATACCGATAGTATATCACAGAAACAAAACACATAAAACAAAAAGAGGCTCTGCAGGTACCTCTTGTACCTGCTGCCTCTCTCAATTACAGTGCAGCCATTATTTTGCTTAGCTCTTTTCGCTTTGTATCTTCCATCACATCACAATAGAGATCCATTGTCATAGCAAAAGTACTGTGTCCGAGAATGGCTTGTAATACTTTCGGGTCCATTCCGTTCTCTATGCACCTAGTAGCAAAGCAATGGCGCAGTGTGTGAAATGTGCAGTCTATATTTATCCCTGCCTCATTCATTTCTGCAACTATTTTCCGCTGATCCGTTCTCACATTCATATCAAAATGAGGCGTGCCATGATTTGACGTAAATACAATATGCTCCATTCCTGGCAAAGGTTGCCAATATTTCCCGACTTTGAATTTTTGCAGTCGTTGCTTGCTTCTCCATTCTTTCAGAAGGGTATAGAGTTCGCTGCCTTTTTCCATCGGGATAATACGGCGGCTTGCCTCTGATTTTGGAGCATCTAAGTATTGACCTCTACCAGGCACATAGCAAAGCGTATGTGTAATATGGATTTCTCCATGCTCAAAATCCACGTCCTGCCATTGCAGGCCCAGAACTTCCCCGATTCTCATACCCGTAAGGCTTGCCATTCTATACAGAGGATAATAATAGCTGTCTTTCGCTGCATCCAGGAATTGCTTTTCTACTTCTGCAGATAGAGCTTTGCCTTTCCTGCTTTCTTTGAACTTGGGCGGTGTGGTGTTATCCATCGGATTTTTTGAAATAATCCCATTCCTGGCCGCCTGCCTCAATGAGTCGTAAAGTAAAAAATTGATAGTTGAAGCTACTGTCTTGGATCGCTCTGCAGCTGCTTTATTTATAAACTTCTGTATCATATCCGCCCTCAAATTTTTAACCTGCTTCTTTCCGAACACTGTTTTGATGTATCTGTTATAGACATTCTCGTATAGGTTGATTGTGGAATCCTTGCAATCTGCTCTTTTGTAAACATTGAGCCATTCTACAAACCAGGTATCAAATAATATAGCTTTTTCTTTGCTATATAGTCCATGCTCAACCTCATATCGCTTATCTCTCAGTGCCTTTTTAGCATCTGGCAATTTTCGACTATATCCGGAGTATGTCACGCCTGCATATTTGAAGCGCCACATATACCGCCCATCTTTTCGCAATGTTATACCGGTAGGCAGGGTTTTATCTGTTTTCGTTGCCATATCGTCACATCCTCCAAATAGGCGGGGCAATGCACCCCACGCTCACTTACTTGCATTCCTGCATAATCTCCATAGCCAGCTTAAAGCCTAAAGTGAAGCCTGCCTTTTCGGAGGCTCTGGCAAATGCCACACTATGCTCAAAAATCTGCTGCTGTTTCCGGTAATCTTCCGGAATGTCCCCACTGATTGCATTGTCGAGGACGTCGGATAAGCTATCAAATTCCTTTCTCTGTTCTTCAGTGTATGGGGTTTCCTCGTTAAGACTTGCCTTGTAATTCTCATAGATTTGTTCGATTGCTTTCATGGTATGCTCCTTTTCTTTTACTTGCAGCAGGTGCATTTTTCATGTATGATAGATACACCTGCTTTGCTTCTAAGGTTTCGTAGGTATTCCTTGCCAGTGGTGCGAACACTGACAAGGATTTTTTATGCTATTGTAAATCTACGGCTCGCCGATTCTTTGCAATACTGATTGTAGATTTCCGGCAGTGCCGCTTTGAGTGCCTTACCGTCCAGCTTGCTGCTGATTATTTCTTTCCATCTCACGATGAAACTTGCTGTCTTGATTTCATCAACGCCCTTCGCCTCTAAGTCCGCTTTAATTTCAGCTTTCAATGCATCCGCTTCCGCAGATAATACTTTCTGCTGTTCCTCGATTGCCTGCAGCTTCTTGATTCTGTTTTCAATCTGTCTCTCTGTCATAATTTTGCTCCTTCCTGGCAAGTACCGGCAGGCTTTAAGCATCTAGCTTTCTACTCAGTGCGTCTCACTCTCTCTTATCCTGCTCCCCGGTGTTATGTCGTATTCTTGTTTTCCCTTTCAGTACTTCCGTCTACTTTCACTTACCTTTTATTTTGTTTTTGTGTTTTATATTTCGTTTCTGATTATATATTACCGCGTTTGATTATATCTGTCAATAAGACTTATAATAGATTTTGAAATTTTTTACCGTTTTTATTGTTTTTTATAATCAAATGTGGTACGCTACAAACAAAACACCCGACTTTATAAGGAGGTATAACAAATGTCTTTTTCAAACAAATTACGATCAATATTAAGTGTAACAGGGCATAAACCCACTGATTTGTCTGAATGTTTAAATATTTCATCCCAGGCCGTTAGAAATAAAATCTCTCGTGGCTCCTATTCTGTAGATGATATGCTGAAAATTTTCGATTACTTAGAATGCGAGGTTACGGTCAAAACTAAGGACGGTATTGTATTTCCTTTAACCATTGATGACGTAAGAGAAATTAACAATAATATTCCCGAAACCAACGAACAGTAGGAGGCAGAAGATGGCAGAACAAATTATGCCCTTGCGAGTGGAGATGGTGTCGAGCGGGTGCAGACGGTACCGGGCGTGTCTGTTGCTGACGAACTCTTGAAGTTCAAAAAACTGCTTGATGCCGGAGACATTACCGAGCAGGAATATGAGGAGCAGAAAGCCAAATTGCTCTCTCAATAATTCTTGTACCCTTTATGTGGCTTGAACTTATGTGCTTGCTGTGCTATGCTTGTCTATGTTGTCACGTATTCGCTCTATGGTAGGAGCGATAGCAAACCCAAAATGCCTTGAAAGCACTCGGTCTTTGGACTGGGTGCTTGTTTGTATGGCAAATGTGCAATCGTTCCTGATAAAATTCACTCAAACCTGCAGTCTGTTCCTATTGCCTTGATCCGGTGTTTGCGTGGTGCATGAGCCGGTACATTTCCTGGCACATTTGCTTAAATTACCAAATGGCAATATTTTGTTCTCTCGGTAGAAATGTAGGAATTATAAGGCTTGTGGGGTTATTTTCTATTATTTTTCTCATAAATTTTTGTAAGAAATCTTACAAGGTTTCTTGGAGGTTTCTTTACTAGATATTAGATAATAGAGATAGATATTAGAGATAAAATAATATATGCTCATTTGCCTGTTGATCCTGGTCCTTTGCCAGGCCTGTTCCCAGTATCTTATCAATCCAGTATAAAGCTGGTTATTTTGATGCCGCCTTTTATCATTCTCTATTCCGTCGATAAATTCCAAACCTGCAGTCTGTTCCCATTGTGACACTTGAACCAATATCCCTATGCCTATTCTCCCTTGCAGGTATGGCAGTTCATTTTCTTGTGCCTATGAAGCCGTTAGAGCCGTAGAGAGCGTTTTTACTGTCTCTTGTGAGGAAATATAAGGGTGCAGTCTAAAATCGCTCAAATACGAGCATTTCTGTTGTGCTGTTCGTGGGCGGTGCCTGGTAGCTGTCTCACATTTCGTAAAGAATATTTCAAACCTGCAGTCTATCGTTGGCAGAGGTGTAACCAATTACCGAGGATAACTCGTATCTCAGAATATGATTTTATATGGTGCTGTGGTGGCAATATAGGTGCAGGGAGCGTTTATTTCTCGTTTCATGGGGAAAATATCATTTTCAACTTTTATTCGCTTATATCGCCTATATAATTCAAAAACAAAATATCAGCCAGCTCACGAATCCCAGTATCAATATATCTCTTAAATGTTCCATCACTTATACCTAATTTCTTTTCAATTTGAACATGAGTCATAGGCTTTTTTATGATGTATTCCAATACTATCGCATTATGCCTAATACAAAATGTATTATCTGTCTGCATAATTTTCTCAAATTCTGCATGGCGCTTAATAAGCCGATCAACATAAGTTTTTATTCTACTTTCTGCCGGTTCCAGCCTGTATCGGCTTAACGCCTCTTTTATCACTTCTATAGCAAAATTATCTTCCTGGCTCTGTAACCTTTCATCCCCCGGAGTATCATCTTCAATCACCTGCTTTATATATTCTTTTGTCTGTTCTACGGCTGCACGTCTGGCACACTCTTCTAACTGCTGCCATTGTTCTTTCGTCATAACAACAAATTCCTTTCATCCTCTGATAATTCATTGAAATCTTGCACAATCTTCTTT
>URAI01000082.1 GCA_900545725.1 uncultured Eubacterium sp. | reverse complement strand
CTGACATTTGGCTCGCGATTCCTCCGGCATTAGAAATGCCTGCGGAATGGAGACTATTATGATAAAAAGTATGACAGGCTTTGGAAGAAGCGAGATTAGCGAGGGACAAAGAAAGATATCAGTAGAGATGAAGTCTGTAAACCATAGATATCTTGAAGCTGGAATTAAGATGCCCAAAAAGCTTAATGTATTTGAGGCAAGAATAAGGGATGTATTAAAGCAGTATGCCAACAGAGGTAAGATAGATATATTTATTTCGTATGAAGACCTTACGGAAAATAAGATAATGTTAAAGTATAATTCAGATATTGCGGCTGAATATATGGACATATTCAATAAGATGGCAGAACAGTTTGATATGAAAAATGATGTAACAATCGCAGGTCTGTCAAGATATCCTGAGGTTATAACAATGGAGGATATCCCTGTTGATGAGGATGAGCTGTGGCATTTTATTGAAAAGGCTGTAAGACAGGCTTGTGAACAATTTGTCAATGCGAGAATTACAGAGGGAGAAAATTTAAAGAAAGATCTTCTTGACAAGCTTGATAATATGGCAGAGGTTGTTGCATTTATTGAAAACAGAAGCCCAAAGATAATGAAAGAATACAGAAACAAGCTTGAAAATAAAGTGGCTGAACTGCTTAATGATACTACAATTGATGAGAACAGAATAGCAACAGAGGTCATTATCTATGCAGATAAGATATGTGTAGATGAAGAAACTGTACGTTTAAAAAGTCATATAGACCATGCAAAGAAATGCCTCTCAGAGGATGGCGGAATTGGACGTAAGCTTGACTTTATTGCACAGGAGATGAATAGAGAAGCTAATACAATTCTTTCTAAGGCAAATGATATTGAAATCTCCAATAAGGCAATTGAACTAAAGACAGAGATTGAAAAGGTGAGAGAGCAGATACAGAATATTGAGTAATTAAAAAATAAGGTATCCGATTATATATTCTGATATTAGGAAAATAAGTGCTTGATTGTTTTTGAAAATATATGTATAATAAAGGGTACTATTAAATGTAAGATGTGAGTGTCTTATAAAATATTACATTTCCCGCAAGGGACAGCAGAGGTGTATTGCTATGAAAAATAAAGGATTACTGCTTGTGATTTCAGGATTTTCCGGTGCAGGAAAAGGTACAGTTATGAAAGAGATAATGAAAAAGTATGATGATTATGCTTTGTCAATATCTGCCACAACACGTTTACCAAGAGAGGGTGAAGTTGATGGAAGAGAATATTTTTTCAAGACTGTAGAACAATTTAAGCAGATGATTAATGAGAACAAGCTTATAGAGTATGCTAATTATGTAGGTAATTATTATGGAACACCTAAAGAATATGTAGAGAACCATCTTGAGGCTGGAAAGAATGTTATTCTGGAGATAGAGATTCAGGGGGCTCTTAATATTAAGAAGTTATATCCGGATGCAGTGCTTATGTTTATAATGCCACCGGATGCAAAGGAGCTTGAAAACAGATTAAGAGGCAGAGGTACAGAGGATGAGAAGACTGTCCATGCCAGACTTATGAGAGCAGCAGAAGAGGCAGAAGGCGTTGAAGCGTATGACTACATAGTTGTTAATGATGATGTGACTAAGTGTGCTGAGAGAATTAATGACATTGTTATATGTGAGAAGAGTAAGGCTTCTAATAATTTAGATGTAATTAATAATATAAGAAGAGAATTAAAGGATTTGGAAGGAGATAATTAAATGATACATCCATCGTATGCAGAATTAATGGCAGTTGTCAACAGTGACGTTAAGGAAGGTGAAGAACCTATTGTAGAAAGCAGATATTCTATTGTTAAAGCAACAGCACAGAGAGCTAAGCAGATTATAGATTCAAGACATATTCAGGAAAAGATTGATAAGAGTCCGGATCCTGATGATATTAATTCTATTATAACAAGTGATGAAAAGAGACGTCTTAAGATAGGCGAACCAATGTTAGTTAATGTTGATAATGTTAAGCCATTATCAATCGCTGTAGAAGAGGTTAATGAAGGTCTTGTTAAGATTCTTCCTGCTGATAAGACAGCAGATGAGGAGTAGTGTGCAAATAAGCAGCAAAGATATTAGTGATTTGCAATAGGATTGTTTAGAGCTTAGGATTTATATTATAAGTATAAGATGAATTTTATAAGATGAATTTTATTTCTTAATAAATGTTTTATTAATGATAGCTGTAAGGTCTGTAGTCTGATTATGTTAGTTCTGTATCAGATTACAGACCTTTTATAGATGGTTATAAAATTCAATACAGAATGGAGATTAATATGAGTGGCAAATTTAATGAAAATGATAAATCAATATCATGTAGTGTCTGTCAAAGATGTGGTGCATGTGATTATATAAAAGTGCCTTATGAAAAAGAACTTAGTGAAAAGAAAAATTATATAAATAAATTATTTAAGGGGATATGTACATTTGATAAGGTAAATGGAATGTACAGACCGGCATTTTACAGGAACAAAGTGCATGCAGTTGTAGGACTCGATAGGGATAAGAATATTATAACGGGAACATATGAAGAGGGAACACATAATATCATTGCCGTTGATGAATGTATGATTGAGGATAGTAAAGCAGATGAGATTATGGCAACGTTAAGACAGTTGTTTAAATCTTTTAAATATGTTCCATTTAATGAGGATACAAAGAGAGGTTTTATAAGACATGTACTGATACGGCGTGGATTTTCAACAAAAGAGATAATGGTTGTGCTTGTGACTTCCGATATAATGTTTCCTTCTAAGAATAATTTTATTAAGGCATTGAGAAATCAGCATCCTGAGATTACAACAATTATACAGAATATAAATGGTATGTCTACAAGTATGGTGCTTGGTAAGAGAAGTAAGACCTTGTATGGCAAGGGATATATTGAAGATGTATTGTGTGGATGCCGTTTCAGAATCAGCGCAGAGTCATTTTACCAGATTAATCCAGTGCAGACTGAGAAATTATACAAAGCGGCAATTAAGATGGGGAATATAACAAATAAGGATACTGTTATTGATGCATACTGCGGGATTGGAACGATTGGAATATCGGTGGCATCCCACGCAGGCAGGGTAATAGGCGTTGAACTTAACAGTCAGGCAGTAAAGGATGCACAGGTAAATGCCGGAATCAATAATATAAAAAACATTGAATTTATTAATAAGGATGCAGGAGAATTTCTTATAGAATATGCACAGGCAAAAGGAAAAGCTGATGTGGTTATAATGGATCCGCCAAGAAGTGGCTCAACTCCTGAATTTATCCGTTCTGTATTGAAAATGAAACCTAGAAAGGTAGTATATATATCATGTGATCCGTCCACACAGGTAAGAGATGTAAGACTGTTTATGAGAGGTGGTTATAAGGTTGATAGTTGTGCGGGGTATGATTTATTTCCGCATACAAAACATATAGAAACAATCGTGGGTTTGTCTGTCACTAGGTAATCATCTGGTAAAATATCAGGCAATGCCATATGATTTAGAATATAAGAAAGTTGTATAAAAATAAAATATAGGAATGTTATTATGAATGTGGACTTAAATATATTGAATAAACTGTATATGCCACCCACAGAATAAAATATCATAGAATTAAACAAACCAGAGTTAAACAATGTAAACTTTTATCTGTTTTATTGATTAGCTTTGGTTTTTTTATAATAAAATTGTATTTTTTAAAGAAATCCCACTAATTTAGTATAAATTATATGAATTAATAGTTGACAATCTCGGAAAATGTTGTATTATTATATCATACTATTTAGATAGGAATAATTAGAAAAAGGGGAAACGTATGAGATTCAATACAGCATTATTGCATGGCGATTTTAGAGGTGATGCAGCAACAGGTGCTACATTGACACCGGTATATCAGTCAAGTGCATTTGAACATAAGACAGCAGAAGAACTTGAAAAGATATTTCATAATCAGGCACCAGGTTATTCATATACAAGAATAGCTAATCCTACAATCGATGCATTTGAAAAGAGAATGACGGCTCTTGAAGGCGGTGCTGCAAGTGTTGCATGTGCTTCGGGAATGGCAGCCCTGTACAATGCTTTCTGTAACATACTTCAGGCAGGAGATGAGATTGTATCAAGTGCCAGCCTTTATGGTGGAAGTATTGATTTATTCAGAGACCTTGAAAGTTTTGGAATTACAACAAGGTATGTTGAGAATAATAACTGGGATGAATTTCAGGCAGCAACTAATGAGCATACAAGATTATATTTTGCAGAGACAATTGGTAATCCGAGGTTAGACGTAACCGATATAAAGACACTTTCAGAGCTTGCACATAAGAATGGTGTTCCACTTATTATGGATAATACAGTAGCCACAGCATATCTTGTAAGACCTTTAAGTCTTGGAGCTGACGTTGTTGTTAATTCAACATCTAAGTATATTAATGCTAACAGCAGTGCTATTTCAGGAGTTATAACCGATGGTGGTAAGTTCAAGTGGGATGCAGAGAAATATCCGGGAATTAAGGCATTTAAGAAGTTCGGACCATTTGCATATACAGCTAAGTTAAGAAACGGTCTTTTTAGAAATACTGGTGCATGTCTTTCACCACAGAATGCTTTTTATAACAGCATTGGAATGGAAACACTTGGTATACGAATGGAGCGTATATGCAGTAATGCTAAGAAGCTTGCTGAGTTTTTCAGTTCAGAATATAAGGATATAACTGTTAATTATCCAGGGCTTAAAAGCAGTAGATGGCATGATATAGCTACAGCACAATTTGGCGGGAATGCAGGTGGAATTATTACAATAAGAACAGGAAGCAAAGCAAAGGCATTTGCAATAATTAATGCACTTAAGCTTCCACTTATTGTTTCTAATATTGGTGATACTAAGACACTTGTTATTCATCCTGAATCGACACTTAATGTACATAGTACAGAGGAGGAGAAAAAGACGGCAGGTGTATTTGATGACCTTATAAGAATAAGTGTTGGTATAGAGGATATCGAAGATTTGATTGAAGATTTCAGACAGGCAATTAAAACAGCAGAGAATATATAGAGAGGTATTTATATGGCAAAGATTGATTATGCATCATTAAAAAAAGGTGGTTTTATGAGACAGAAGCAGAAAGGCTACTTCTCATTAAGAGTACAGGTTGTAGGTGGTAATCTTACAGCAGAAAATATTAAGGCTATTGCAGATGTGTCAGAAAAGTACGGTAAGGGTTATGTACATATGACATCAAGACAGGGAATAGAGATTCCTTTTATTAATTTTGATGATATCGAGGAAGTAAGAGCACAGCTTGCTGATGGAGGAGTTAAGCCGGGGGTATGTGGACCAAGAGTAAGAACTGTTACAGCATGTCAGGGTAATGCAGTCTGTCCGAGCGGCTGTATCGACTCTTATGATATAGCCCAAAAGCTCGACAGCCATTACTTCGGAAGAGAACTTCCACATAAGTTTAAGTTTGGTGTTACAGGATGTCAGAATAACTGTCTTAAGGCTGAGGAAAATGATGTCGGCGTTAAGGGCGGTATGAGAGTAAAATGGGTTTCTGATAAGTGTATTAACTGTGGTGTATGTGAAAAGGCATGCCGTGAAGGTGCTATTAAATGTACAGGTACGGAGGTTATAGTAGACCAGTCAAAGTGTACATATTGTGGCAGATGTGCAAAGGCATGTCCGACAGATGCATGGGATACAAAGAGTGGTTTTATTGTTTCATTCGGTGGATTATTTGGTAATCATATATATAAGGGAGAGAATCTCTTGCCATTAATCGAAGATGAAGATACATTATTCAGAGTTACAGATGCAGCAATGGGATTCTTTGAAGATTATGCTAATCCGGGAGAGAGATTCAGACTTTTACTCCAGAGAGTAGGAGAAGACGAATTTAGAAAGAGAATTAAGGCAGCATATGATAACAAGCCGGTTGAAGCATAGTTTAATTAGAACACATTTATAAGGTTACAGATATATTAATAAATGCTGGATTTTATTATGATATGTTAATTACATATGCCATAAACAGATTGTAATAAATAGATAGAATAAATCGGACATCATAGATGTAAAGTATAATATATGATTTTGAATAAATCGGACATTGCAGATATGAAAATAAAATATGCCTGATTGAATAAATCGGACATAACTAAAGAAAGGAAAATGAATATGGAAATAGCAGGAATTAAGATTGATGATCAGGTTGATATTACTGATAAGGTATGCCCATTAACATTTGTTAAGGCTAAAGTTGCATTAGACGAGCTTGATGAAGGAGAGGTTATAGCTATAAGAATGAATGATGGAGAACCTGTTCAGAATGTGCCAAGAAGCATTAAGGAAGAGGGACATCAGATATTAAAGCTTGTCAATAATGAAGATGGAACATATAACCTTATTGTAAAAAAGGTTGAAGATTAATTATTTGCAGAATACGAAGAAAGGAGATAAGACATGGCGGCAAGAGTTGGTAAGGATGATTTTAAAGAGAAAGTATTAGACAGTTCACTACCGGTACTTATTGATTTTTATTCAGACAGTTGCGTTCCTTGTAAGAGAATGACTCCGGTTATAGGAGATATCGAGGATGATAATGAAGGAAAACTTTCAGTATATAAGGTAAATATTAACTTTGATGCAGAAGTTGCAGAGGAGTATGGAGTGCAGTCGGTTCCTACACTTGTTTTATTTAAAGATGGAAAAGAGCTTGCAAGACAGACAGGCGCTGTAAGAAAGGATGCATTAAGCCAGTGGCTTACAGATAATTTGTAATTATTAGTTGTGAGCTTACAGGCCAGAGTTATTGGACAATATTAAATTTGTTATTAATAAAATGTATAAGTGACAGAAGTATTTTTTGTACTTAATAGTAAACATGAATAAAAAGCCGTTATGGCGGAAAGAGGAAGATATGCAGATTATAGTATCAGGAACAAAAAAAGAAGTTAAAGATGGTTTAACATTACCAGAACTTATCGAGCTTGAAAATGTTGAAACACCGGAATATGTTACAGTATCTATTAATGAAGAATTTGTTGACAGTGATAAGAAAGCTTCAACAGTCTTAAAAGAAGGTGATAATGTAGAATTCCTTTATTTCATGGGAGGTGGAAGCTATGGCATTAACTGATGAGCAGATTGAAAGATATTCAAGACATATTATTTTAAAGGAAGTTGGCGCAAAGGGTCAGAGAAAGCTTCTTAATTCAAAGGTATTGATAGTAGGAGCAGGCGGACTTGGTGCTCCGGCAGCTATGTATCTTGCAGCAGCAGGTGTTGGTACTATTGGTATCGTTGATGCTGATGATGTAGACCTTAGTAATCTTCAAAGACAGATTATCCATCAGACAGCCGATATTGGCAAGGCTAAGGTTAAGTCTGCCAAAGAGACAATCAATGCAATGAATCCTGATGTTGTAGTTAATACATACAGAGAATTTCTTACAAGTGAAAATATTATGGAAATCATAAAGGATTATGATTTCATTATTGATGGAACAGATAATTTCCCGGCGAAATTCCTTATCAATGATGCCTGTGTTATGGCTAAGAAGCCATTTTCACATGCAGGAATTATCAGATTTAAGGGTCAGCTTATGACTTATGTACCGGGAGAAGGACCATGCTACAGATGTGTATTTAAGAATCCACCACCAAAGGATGCAGTGCCTACATGTAAACAGGCTGGAGTTATTGGTGCTATGGGTGGTGTTATTGGAAGCCTTCAGGCAATGGAAGCAATTAAGTATATTACAGGGGTAGGCAAGCTTTTAACAGGTTATCTTTTAACTTATGATGCAATCAATCAGGAGTTCCATAAGATTAAACTTCCGTCAGATACACATGGGTGTGCTGTATGTGGAGATAATCCTACAATCACAGAGCTTATTGATTATGAACAGGTTGAGTGTACAGACCATATTTAAAATTAGAATGTAATATGTTTATCAATACATAATGTACAAAATTTAATACATACTATGAATATGCAATTATAATATGGAGCTGCCGTTATAAAGGACTTTGATAAAACATTAACAATCCTGAGTGCGGCAGCTTTAGTGCATTATTTTTAGATAAATGTATATTGGATTAGAATAATAAGGAGATTAGCATAAGATGATTTCAATGAATAAAGCAGATTACGAACGCATACTTGAACATGCAAAATCAGTAGTTCCGGAAGAAGCCTGTGGACTTATTGCAGGTACAATAGAAGATGGTAATAAGATTATCAGAAAAGTATATATTTTAACAAATATAGACCATTCAAATGAACATTTTACATTGGATCCAAAGGAACAGTTAGCAGCTGTCAAGGATATGAGAGCAAATGGCTTTGCACCACTTGGTAACTGGCATTCACATCCTGAATCACCATCAAGACCATCGGAAGAGGACAAACGACTTGCATATGATAGTAAGGCAAGCTATATGATTCTTTCATTAATGGATGCAGACAATCCTGTACTTAATTCATTCCATATTGAAGGCGATGTTTCAACAAAGGAAGAACTTGTAATATGTTAGATATTATAATAATTGGAAGTGGACCGGCAGGACTTACGGCAGCGATATATGCAAAAAGAGCACAGCTTAATGCTGTGGTTGTAGAAAAAGAATATCTTGGTACAGGGCAAATTGCCGAAAGCAGTCTTGTAGATAATTATCCAGGCATGCCACAGACTGATGGTTACAGTCTTGGAGAGGCCTTTAGGGAGCATGCTGAAAAACTTGGAGCGGAATTTATTGAAGCCGAGATAACTTCAATAGAAAAGCTTGAAAATGGGTTTATATGTAAATGCAATAATGGCGATGAGCTTGAAGCTGCTAATATTATATATGCGGCAGGCTGTAAGCATAGAAATCTGGGAATAGATGATGAGAAAAAATATTACGGCAAGGGTATTTCTTACTGTGCTGTATGTGATGGTGCATTTTATAAAGATAAGACAGCTACAGTAATAGGTGGCGGTGATACGGCTCTTGATGATGCAATGTATCTGTCAGATATATGCAGCAGAGTTAATCTTATTCACAGAAGAGATGAGTTCCGTGGTTCAAAGCTTACACTTGAGCATTTAAAAGCAAAAGAAAATGTTAATATTATAACTAATGCAACAGTTCAGGGAATTGAAGGTGAAGGAAAGGTTGAAAGAGTTATTCTGAGTAATGGCATGACAGTTCCAACAGATGGAATATTTGTTGCAATAGGAATGATACCACAGACAGAATTGCTTAAAGGTTTTGATGTGCTTGACAATAATGGATATGTTAAGGCGTCAGAAGATTGTATAACATCGTGCGATGGATTATATGCTGCCGGTGATGTAAGAACAAAAAAATTAAGACAGGTTATTACAGCGGCGGCTGACGGGGCTGATGCTGTGCAGTCAATTTTAAGCAGCAGATAATTTATATATCTATATGGTTAATTTGTATTACAGGCATTGCAAATTAGTCATTATGTATATAATTGATATGCTGATTATTCATAAGTTCATAAATGAACCGGCTATTTATGCCGCAGATGCCACGAATTAGCTTTTATTGCATGACCAGATCTGATATTTTGCCTGCTATTTCTCCGGTATTAAACATGTCTGCGGAATGGAGATTAGTAATGAAAATATAAATTTATAATGTCTGTAGAATGGAGAGTTATGGATATGGAATTGAAAAATGTAAAAAATAGTGCCGCAGAGTTAATCGGCAATACACCAATGCTATATGTTCATAAATATATGAAGGCTGTTAATGCAGAGGATGCAGCAATTCTTGCAAAGCTTGAATATTTTAATCCGGCAGGTTCAGTTAAGGACAGAGTTGCACTTGCCATGATAGAAGACGCAGAAGAAAGAGGAATATTAAAGCCGGGCTCAACTATTATTGAGCCGACATCGGGAAATACAGGAATAGGAATTGGCTGTGTTGCAACAGCTAAAGGATATAGGGCCATTCTTACACTTCCTGAGACAATGTCAGTTGAAAGACGTAATCTGTTACAGGCATATGGTGCTGAAATTGTACTTACAGATGGGTATAAAGGAATGAAAGGTGCAATTGATAAAGCAAATGAATTAAAGGAACAGATTCCGGGTTCTATAATATTGGGACAGTTTGAAAATCCTGCTAATCCTGCTGCTCATAGAAAGACAACAGGACCTGAAATATGGGAGCAGACAGATGGAAAGGTTGATATTTTCGTAGCCGGAGTTGGAACAGGTGGAACTATTTCAGGAGTTGGTGAATATCTTAAATCTAAGAATCCTGATATTAAGATTGTAGCGGTTGAGCCAGCGACAAGTCCTGTGTTATCTGAGGGCAGGCCGGGACCACATAAAATTCAGGGGATTGGAGCCGGATTTATTCCGAAGACACTTAATACATCTATATATGATGAAATTCTTAAGATTGAAAATGATGATGCATTTGATGAGGACAGAGAGACGCTTTTGGCGCAGTTAAAAGCCGCTGGAATTGAACGGGTGGTAAATGTAGGAGCCAGTATCCACAGCAGTCACACCACCTTAGAGTTGATTGAGAAACACGATTTTCTATACGGCGCTATCGGCGTTCATCCGAGCGAAACTGAGGAACTGAACGAAGAGTGGATGAACTGGCTGGAAGAGAAAAGCCACGAGAAAAAAGTGGTGGCGATCGGTGAGATTGGCTTAGACTACCATTGGGAAGAACCTGCCAGGGATGTCCAGAAATACTGGTTTGTCCGCCAGCTTGATCTGGCAAGAAAGGTGAAGCTTCCGGTGATCATCCACAGCCGTGACGCAGCGGCAGACACCCTGGAGATCATGAAAGAGCATGGCCGTGACTTAGG
>URAI01000081.1 GCA_900545725.1 uncultured Eubacterium sp. | reverse complement strand
CTACAGCTCACGTTGAGTACGAAACAGAGAAGAGACATTATGCACACGTTGACTGTCCAGGACATGCTGATTACGTTAAGAACATGATCACTGGTGCAGCTCAGATGGATGCTGGTATCCTTGTTGTTGCTGCTACTGATGGTGTTATGGCTCAGACAAGAGAACATATCCTTCTTGCTCGTCAGGTAGGTGTTCCTTACATCGTTGTATTCATGAACAAGTGTGATATGGTTGATGATGAAGAACTTCTTGAATTAGTAGAAATGGAAATCAGAGAACTTCTTAACGAGTATGACTTCCCAGGCGATGATACACCAATCATCAGAGGTTCAGCTCTTAAGGCTCTTGAAGATCCAAACAGCGAATGGGGCGATAAGATTCTTGAACTTATGCACACAATTGATGAATATGTTCCAGATCCAGAAAGAGATACAGATAAGCCATTCCTTATGCCTGTAGAAGATGTATTCTCTATCACAGGTCGTGGTACTGTTGCTACTGGTAGAGTAGAAAGAGGTATCCTTCACGTTAATGAAGAAGTTGAAATCGTTGGTATCCATGAAGACATCCGTAAGGTTGTTGTAACTGGTATCGAAATGTTCAGAAAGCTCCTTGACGAAGCACAGCCAGGTGATAACATCGGTGCTCTTCTTAGAGGTGTTCAGAGAGATGAGATCCAGAGAGGTCAGGTTCTTTGTAAGCCAGGTTCAATCACACCACATCACAAGTTTACAGCTCAGGTTTATGTATTAACAAAGGACGAAGGTGGACGTCATACTCCATTCTTCAACAACTACAGACCACAGTTCTACTTCAGAACAACTGATGTTACTGGTGTTTGTGAACTTCCAGCTGGTACAGAAATGTGCATGCCTGGTGATAACGTAGAAATGACAGTTGAACTTATCCACAACGTAGCTATGGAGCAGGGTCTTCGTTTCGCTATCCGTGAAGGTGGACGTACAGTTGGTTCAGGTGCTGTTGCTACAATTATTGAATAATTCTAATTTAGCTTAATAGTTTAGTAGATTATTTATAAATATATATAATATATTTTTAATAGTGTTTTACACTAATAGTTCGGACGGTTGAGAAAAAGCCATCTTCCAGTTTTTGGAAGGTGGCTTTTTTGAGTTCAGATATTTAATATAAAACTAATAGACTTGTGTATATTAAAAATCCCCATAAGGTTTAACCTTATAGGGATTTTTGATAAATGAATACTTTAGAGTTATAAAGTTCAATAGATTTTAAGTCTTAAAAGCTATTTGGAATATTATTCATTATGACCTTTAGTCTTAATCTCATTGACAAGCTTATCAACAAATTCATCAAGTGGTAATGTTGTTGTCTTTTGTTCACCATGTAATCTGAAAGATACTGTATTGGCATCTTTTTCATTGTTACCAAGTACAAGAAGATATGGAACCTTCTGAATCTGACCTTCACGCATACGGTAGCCGAGCTTTTCTGAACGGTCATCTATTTCAACCCTTATATTCTTAGCATCGAGGGCATCGTATACCTTCTTGGCATAAGCTGATAATTCCTCATCATTATCTTTAACAGGAAGAACTCTTGCCTGAACAGGAGCTAACCAAAGAGGAAGATTACCCTTAGTTTCTTCAAGGATATATGCCATAAATCTGTCAAGTGAACCAAGAATAGCTCTGTGAAGAACAACAGGAGTCTTCTTTTCGCCGTCTTTATCAACATATGTCAGGTTAAACTTAGCCGGAAGACAGAAATCAAGCTGGCATGTTGAAAGTGTATATTCATTACCAACGGCAGGTTTAACATTAACATCAAGCTTAGGACCATAAAAGGCAGCTTCACCGATTTCTTCAGTATATTCAATACCGATATCATTAAGAACTGTTCTAAGAGCATTTTCAGCCTTATCCCACATCTCATCATCCTGATGATACTTAGTTGTATCCTTAGGATCTCTAAGAGAAAGTACACAACGGTAATCTGTAATATTGAAATCCTTATAAGTATTGAAAATAAGATCAACAACGTTTGCAAATTCCTGTTCAATCTGTTCAGGTGTAACGAAGATATGCGCATCATTCTGACAGAAATGACGTCCTCTTTCAATACCCTTTAAAGTACCACTTGCTTCAAATCTGAAATCATGTGCTATTTCACCGATTCTCATAGGAAGATCTTTATATGAATGCATTCTGTTGGCATATATCATCATATGGTGAGGGCAGTTCATAGGTCTTAATACAAATGATTCGCCTTCAACTTCCATTGCTGGGAACATGTTTTCCTTGTAATGATCCCAGTGACCTGATGTCTTATACAGATTAACTGTACCTACGCAAGGTGTCATAACATGAAGATAGCCGAGCTTTCTTTCCTTTTCTTTAATATAATTTTCAAGCTCCTGCCATACAGTGTATCCCTTTGGAAGGAACATAGGAAGTCCACGTCCGATAAGATCGTCAACCATAAATAACTGCATGTCCTTACCAATCTTTCTGTGGTCACGTTCCTTAGCTTCCTCAAGGAGCTGAAGATGGGCTTCAAGCTCTTCGGCAGTTGGGAAACATACACCATAGATTCTTTGAAGAACCTTGTTATTAGAATCACCTTTCCAGTATGCACCAGAGTGCTTAATTAATTTAAAGTTTCTGCAAAGTTTGACATTGTCAACGTGAGGTCCGCGGCAAAGGTCTGTAAAATCGCCCTGATCATATACAGTAATATTGCCATCATCCAGATCTGCAATAAGGTCGAGCTTATATTCGTCATCCTTGAACATTTCAAGAGCTTCTGCTTTTGAAACTTCACGGCGTATAATCTTCTTACCTGATTTTGCAATCTTTTTCATTTCCTTTTCAATAGCTGCGATATCGTCATCTTTGATAGCTGCATCACCAAGGTCAATATCATAATAAAAGCCTTCTGCAACTACAGGACCTACCCAGAACTTTGCCTGTGGGTAAAGGTGTTTTACTGCCTGTGCCATTAAATGGGCACATGAGTGGTTAAGTGTGTTAAGATTTTCATCTTCTCTGAAATCTACCATTTTAATTCTCCATTCTGCCGGGTTACGGCGTTTTAATAATCAGACATATTGTCAGAATGTGATGTGAAAAAATAAGCCTGATAGCTTATTATCCAAAGTTCACACGTGAGCTGGTTATTGTTTCTTGGCAAACAAATAATCATTGATGCCAGAAGAAAAACTGCCTGTGCGAAATTAACTTTGCCGCTTCGCAGCAAAAGATGCTCAGAAATAAGGATTAGTATGAAAAATCATACTGATAAGCTCATTCTTCACACAGTTTAATATACAAAAAATGCACCCCTGGGATACACTTTAAGTATATCTTAAGGGTGCATACATACTACATATAATAATAGTTATAATACACGGTTCCACCTTATGTTTAACTCAGGTGCAGTAATCTGCACAGACTTTAACGCAGTCATACGGTAACGCTTAAATATAGATATTATTCACGCACAACTCAGGAGTGGTCTTCATGAAAGTCTTACATAAACAGCTTTCACCATATGCTGTTCTCTCTGTATGTTTAACAGGCATTACTTTCTCCATCATGGTCTTTATTGATTTATTGCTGCCGGATGTAGGATAGCTTTAGAGCCATAAGAATACAAACTGCAACGATTTGTGAACATAATATCACAATGCATGTAAGTTTGCAACCTGAAAATTACTTTAAAATATGTCACCTGAAAATTGCTTTAAAATGTGTCTCTTTCTCTATAAGGTGGGAAAACAATATTGTTTCAGTCAGGATTCAGCCGATGGCAAAAGATTACATTAAGCGGGCAAATTTTGAAACAGGTTTAAATAAGATTTTACATAATATTCAGATATATTTTTCGTTATTATGATAGCAGAGAGGAAATACAGACATTTATAATTAAAATTATAAGGGTGGTGATTAAAGTGAAAGTAAGTTACGAAGATGTTATTAAAAATGAACAGATTGCAATATTTATTGAAAAGGCAGATATGACGCTTGCACAGCTTGGATATACAGAGCATAGTTTTATTCATGCCGGAAAGGTTACACAGGTTGCAGGCATGATTCTTGAAGAGCTTATGTTTAGCAAAAGAGATATAGAACTGGCTAAGATTGCCGGTTATATGCATGATATAGGAAATGTCATTAACAGGACAGATCATGCACAATCGGGAGCTGTTATGGCATACAGACTTCTTGATAATATGGGCATGGAAGCTGGTGATATTGCACAGGTTATAACGGCAATCGGTAATCATGATGAAAATACAGCATATCCGGTTGATGCTGTGACTGCTGCACTGATTATTGCAGATAAGACTGATGTAAGGAGCAGCAGGGTAAGAAATCAGGATAGTACTACATTTGACCAGCATGACAGGGTTAACTTTGCTGTAAAAGAAAGTAAGGTTAAAGTAGAGAATAAAAAGAGAATTGTAGTAAAGATACAACTAGATAAAAAGATATGTTCAGTAATGGATTATTTTGAAATATTCTTAGACAGGATGATTCTGTGCCGCAAAGCAGCCGAAAAGCTGTGTGTAGAATTCTGTCTTGTCATAAACAAGGAAAGAGTTATATAAAAGATGAAAAATAACAATAGTAAATAAATGGAGATTTATATGACGAAGATATATGTATTAGATACAAATGTATTAATTCAGGCACCGTATGCAATAGGCTGTTTTAAGGATAATGATATTGTTATTCCACTCGTTGTGCTTGAGGAACTTGATGGATTGAAAAAATCGGACACAGAAAAAGGGAAAAACGCAAGAGAGGCAATAAGACAGCTTGAACATTTAAGGAGCATGGGAGACCTGCTTCAAGGGATTAAGCTTAAAAATGGGGGAAGCATAAGAATTGAAAAGAACTTTGCAGATGTTGAACTTCCTAAGGATTTGACGGATGATAAGCCTGATAACAGGATACTCAAGGTATGTATAGGACTTACAAAAAAGAATGAGAATGTAATTCTTGTAACTAAGGATATTGTATTGCGTCTAAAGGCTCAGATAGCGGGGATAAGGGCAGAAGATTTTACCACAGATCAGATATCTGTAGAAGATGCAGGATATACAGGAAGAACAGAGGTGTATATACCGCAGGAGCTTGTCAAAGATTTTAAGAAAAATGGTATTTCATATAAAGAAGTTTATGAGTGTGATGAGAATGGTGTTACAAGACAGATTGATTTTATAGAAAATGAATTTGTTATATTAAAACCTGATCAGACAGGAAAAAAGACATTGCTTGGAAGGGTTCATGGTAAAAAAATTGTGCCGCTTCATTATAAAAAAAGCAAGCCATATGGAATATCTCCACGAAATGCAGGACAATATTTTATGCAGGAAGCGTTAATGACAGGAGCTGATAGAGCACCGCTTGTTATTATAAAAGGAATGGCCGGAACGGCAAAAACATTTTACTCTCTGGCTGTAGGTCTGGAAAAAGTGTATAATAATCCGGCTGGAGAATACAGAAGGATAGTCATATGCAGACCAAATGCACAGTTTGATGATGACATTGGATTCAATGACAGCAGAGGAATGTGTAAGAAGTGAATTGGCAGCAGATGCCATAACACGGTTATAGATTCTTAAAAAAATGTTATTATAAGCAATAATTTATGGTTTTTGACACTTCCTATAAAATATAATATAATATATTGTATACAAATATATTATTTATAGAAGAAATGGAGTTTATATGGTTGAAGACCGATTGAGTGAAGCTATAGCTGTGCAGATTGCACAGCTTATTATGTCTGGAAAGCTTGCAAGTGGAACTAAACTAAAACAGACAGAGCTGGCAGATATGCTTGATGTGTCAAGGATTCCTATAAGGGAAGCATTGCAGCTTCTTGAAAATCAGGGACTTGTAAAAAGGCTTGAAACAAGGCATATTATTGTTGCAGATATTAACAGTGAATTATTAGATGAGACATTTAGTGTAATTAAAGCAGTGGAGAAGAATGCATTTTACACGATAATAAAACATGACGGATGGAATAATGTATGGAATTGTATAGCTGATATGGCAGATACGCAGCTACATAATATGATTATAAATAAATCAGAGAATCTCTATATAAAAACACTTCTTGAGAATTCACACAGATATTATATTTCATATGCACAGCAGCTTATTGGCAAAAATACATCATTTATTACTGATTCTGTAAAAAGTAAGATATATTCACATAATGAAAATAGTGATACAATATCTGATGAGGTATGGGAAAAAGTATCGGGGATATTAGATATATATTATATGAAGCTGTGTGATGCGGTAGTTAATGAAGGAAAGTATAAGGAGATAATACAATGAATATGCTTAGTCCAATAGTTTTGCCATCTGCTAAAGAGCGGGTTGTTTCAGAATTAAGAAAGGCAATCCTTTCAAAAAAGATGGAGGAGGGTGAGATTCTTTCACTTGAAAATGTTGCAGGGCAGCTTAATGTTTCTATTACTCCGGTAAGAGAGGCATTTCAGATATTAGACAGGGATGGTCTTATCAAGCTTCGTAAGAATAAGGGAGCAGTCGTATTAGGAATTACAGATACATATATAAAGGAGCATTACCAGTTAAGAGGCATACTTGAAGCATCGGCAGTGAAGCTGGTATGTGAGAATAAGTCGGATTTATCTGATATAGAGCTTATTCTTAATAAAGCGGGAGAAGAGATAGAAGCGGGGGAATATTCGGATTATGCACAATATAACAGAGCTTTTCATCACGGGATATGGAAGCTCTGCGGCAACAGTAAGATGGAAAAAATGATTGGTGAATTATGGAATGGTCTGTCAATGGGAAGTATGATAACAGAAGAAGAATATGCAAAGATATCCTATAATGAACACAGACAGATATATAATGCTATGAAAGAGGGCAATGCCGGTAAAGCATATGATAAGATGTATGAGCATATTATGAGAAGCAGGGATGATATGCTTACATATTATAAGTAGCCATTATCGCATAATCTAATCAGCCATTTGTTTTATAATCTATTTTAGTATGACAGCTATTTTTATAGTGACAGTAGGTTGAAGTCTGTCTAATATATGGGAAGAGTACATTAAAAGAGCACGTAATAGTTACTGGCGGATTAAAGTATATCTAATATATATAGGGAAAGAGGCTATCAATAGAGTGCATAATAATAAATATAATGGCATATCTACTATGCAATTGTATATATTGCACAATATAATAATCGAAACATGATATAAAACTACCAATATTGATAAAACGTATTGACAAATATACAAACAAGAGTTATATTAATATCAAGAAATGGATACATTATCAAATATAAATGATAAAATCCAGAGGCAAAAAATAAAATCAATGGGTTTTAGAACGGAGGTGTTTTATGAGTCAGGCGACAATTACTTTATTATTTTTGTTGTTTGCGATTGTCATGTTTGTATGGGAGAAGCTTCCATTGGGAGTTACATCCATGATAGTCTGTATAGGTCTTGTAGTTACTAAGGTGTTGGATTGGAAGACCGCATTTTCAGGATTCATTGACAGTAATGTAATACTTTTTGTATCAATGTTTATTGTTGGTGGAGCATTATTTGAAACAGGTATGGCTAATAAGATAGGTGGTGTTGTATCACATTTTGCCAAGAGTGAGAAGCAGCTTATCATTGCCATAATGATTATTGTAGGACTTATGAGTGGTGTATTATCTAACACAGGTACAGCAGCAGTACTTATTCCTGTTGTAATAGGAATTGCAGCAAAGTCAGGATATTCAAGATCAAGATTACTTATGCCGCTTGTATTTGCAGCAGCTATGGGTGATAACTTATCATTAATAGGTGCACCGGGTAACTTAATTGCACAGTCTGCTATGCAGGATATGGGAATGCCATTTGGTTTCTTTGATTATGCTAAGGTTGGTTTTCCAATATTAATTGCAGGAATTGCATTCTTTGCAGTATTTGGACATAAGCTGTTACCTGATACTAAGCCTACAGCAGATTCAGGCTTTGATGAATCTAAGGATTTCAGTAACGTTCCAAAGTGGAAGCAGTGGACATCTTTAGTAATTCTTATTCTTACATTACTCGGAATGATATTTGAAGATAAGATTGGAATTAAGTTATGCGTAACAGGAGCTATCGGAGCTTTGGCACTTATTATTACAGGTGTTATTACAGAGAAGCAGGCCTTACAGTCAATTGATTTAAAGACAATATTCCTTTTTGGTGGTACACTTTCACTTGCATCGGCACTTTCTAAGACAGGAGCAGGCGAGCTTATAGCTAACAAGGTTATCGGTTTATTAGGAAGCAATCCATCACCATATGTATTAACATTTGTAGTATTTATCCTTTGCTGTGTACTTACTAACTTTATGAGTAATACAGCAACAACAGCACTTATGGTTCCTATATGTGTATCAATTGCTAATGGAATGGGAGCAGACCCAAGTGCAGTACTTATGGCTTGTGTAATCGGTGGTTCATGTGCATATGCAACACCAATCGGTATGCCGGCGAATACAATGGTTATTACAGCAGGTGGATATACATTTAAAGATTATGCCAAAGCAGGTGTTCCGCTTATTATAGTAGCAACAGTAGTAAGCATGATTCTGTTACCGATATTATATCCATTCTTCCCATAAAGAAGGATATATAAATTATTTTAACTATATAAATGTATCCATTATCAAAGGTTATATATTATATACATGATGCAAATGGATATAACAAATCAGTTTATAAATATTAGAAATAATATTTATTATATAAAATTATAAAACAGCTAATAAATATATTTAAGGAGGAAAACAATATGTCAAAGGAAGAACAAGTAAAGAAACTTACTGACTACATGGCAGAGTTTATCGCATATACTGCCAAGAAATTACCGGATGATGTAATATCAAAGTTAGAGGAATTACGCGATAAAGAGGACAGCCCTCTTTCAAAGACAATTTATAATACAATGTTTGAAAATCAGAAGCTTGCAGTAGAACTTAACAGACCAAGCTGTCAGGATACAGGAGTATTGCAGTTTTGGGTAAAATGTGGTACAAAGTTCCCATTAATAGGTGAGTTAGAAGCACTTTTAAAGGAAGCCGTTGTTCAGGCAACATTTGAAGCTCCATTAAGACATAATAGTGTAGAAACATTTGATGAATATAATACAGGAAAGAACGTAGGTAAGGGTACACCAACAGTATTCTGGGATATAGTACCTGATAGTGATGAATGTGAAATCTATACATACATGGCAGGCGGTGGATGTACACTTCCTGGTAAAGCAATGGTTCTTATGCCGGGTGAAGGCTATGAGGGTGTTACAAAGTTTGTTCTTGATGTAATGACAAGCTATGGTTTAAATGCATGTCCTCCACTTTTAGTAGGTGTCGGTGTTGCAACATCAGTTGAGACAGCCGCACTCTTATCTAAGAAAGCTCTTATGAGACCAATAGGTTCACATAATGATAATGAGAGAGCAGCAAAGATGGAGAGATTATTAGAGGATGGTATTAATGAAATTGGTCTTGGACCTCAGGGAATGGGCGGAAAGTATTCTGTGCTTGGTGTTAATATTGAAAATACAGCACGTCATCCATCAGCAATCGGTGTAGCTGTAAATGTAGGCTGCTGGAGCCACAGAAGAGGACATATTATATTTGATAAGGACTTAAATTATAAGATTACAACACATTCAGGTGTGACATTAAAATAATATATTTATTTAAAAATGTATTTGAATAAAATGTTTAACATAGTAACGAATAATTATAGTCTGTGTCATGCACACACGACGCAGATAGCATTATATAAAAATGCTTATTGTTTCAGAACAGAATAAATAGTCATTGATTGCAGGAAAAAATCATTTTTTGATGATTTCTTTTTAGCAGGGACTTAGAAATGAAGATAGGTGTGCAGAAATGAGGAATAGATATGGTAGAAATAAGAAATGGTAAAAAGGTGCTGATTACACCTGTATCAGCAGAAGATTTAAAAGATATCAAGGTCGGAGATATAATATATCTTGATGGAAGCATGACAACATGCAGGGATGTAGCTCATAGAAGACTTGTTGAAGAAGGAAGAGAACTTCCTGTAGATGTAAGAAATAATGCTATATTCCACGCAGGTCCTATTATAAGACCAATTGAGAATGATAAGTTTGAAATGGTTTCTGTAGGTCCGACAACAAGTATGAGAATGGAAAAGTTTGAATACGAATTTGTTAAACTTACAGGAGTACGAGTTATAATTGGTAAGGGAGGAATGAAGGAAAACACAGAAAGAGCATGTAAGGAGTTTGGTGCTATCCACTGTGTATTCCCGGCAGGAAATGCCGTTGTAGCTGCAACAGAGGTTGAAGAGATAGTAAGAGCAGAGTGGAGAGATTTGGGAATGCCAGAGACTCTTTGGAACTGCCGTGTAAAGGAATTTGGTCCTCTTATAGTATCAATTGATACACAGGGTAACAATATGTTTGAAGAAAACAAGATTACATTTAATAAGAAAAAAGACGAAGCATATGAAAAGATAAGTAAGCAGGTCGGATTTATTAAATAATTTTCGTATGCATAAATAATAAAAATAATGTCATAATGACTGTCATAAATTTAATATACCTAAATATACCTAATATATTTGCTGCAGCCGGAGCCATGACCGGCTGCAGTATTTTTAATATAGATAATTAATTATAAAAAATGTAATACAAAAGGGAAAATAAAAAAAATCAAAAAAGGTGTTGACAGATAACCATATAAATGATAATATAATTGAGCTGTCAGCGATGGCAACAAAATAAAACAAAATACGACAGGTACTTTAAATTAGATTTGAAGTTAATCTGATTAATTTTGTTAATAAAATGAACATTGATAATTGAACAGTAAAACAACCTTGAAAATTCTTTAATGAATTTT
>URAI01000080.1 GCA_900545725.1 uncultured Eubacterium sp. | reverse complement strand
TATCAGCCACAGCCTGCCCGTCTCTACACCCTTGTTTCAACAAATCACAATTTAAGCCTGCTGTTCTATAGCCTCTTTTAAAGTTCTCCATCCAAGAACAGCACATTTTACCCTTGCCGGCATATGAGCTATATCCTTAAGGGCAGAAGCTTCTTCAAGGCTTTCTATCTCCTCATCAGTTGCTTCTCCCTTAATCATCTTCATAAACAAGTCACCCATTGCAAGCGCTTCTTTTTTAGTCTTTCCTATAACCATTCCAAGCATAATATCTGCTGATGCCTGTGATATTGCACAGCCGTCACCTATAAATGCACCGTCTGCAATTTTATCTCCATCCATCTTAAGCTTAAGCCAGATATCATCACCGCAGCTCGGATTAACACCTTCAAGTGTGATATCAGCATCCTCAAGGTCATACTTAAATTCAGGACGTATGTTGTGTTCTGTTAATATTTCATTATAAAATCCTCTATTTACCATATCCCATTCGCTCCCTTATAGTTGACATGCTTTCAATAAATGCATCAACCTCTTTTTCGGTATTGTAGAACATAAAGCTCGCTCTTGTTGCTGAATTCACACCAAGATAATTAAGTAATGGCTGTGCACAATGGTGTCCTGCCCTTACACATATTCCATCTGCAATAAGCACTTCACTTACATCATGTGGATGAACATTGTCTATTGTAAATGTAATAATTCCTGTATGCTCCTTCGCATCTTTTGAGCCTAATACATGAATATGAGGTATTGCATTTAAGCCATCTAAAGCTCTCTTTGTAAGCTCATATTCTCTTTTTTGCATATAATCAAAACCGATACTTTGTATATAATTTATTGCTGCCGCAAGTCCGGCTGCACCGGCTGCATTGACTGTACCCGCTTCAAATTTATGAGGAAGCTCTGCATACTTTGCCCCGTCTCTTGTAACAGACTCAATCATCTCACCGCCTGAAAGAAATGGAGGCATTTTATCAAGTAGTTCTTCCTTTCCATAAAGTACGCCAATTCCCATAGGTCCTAATAATTTATGACCGGAAAATGCAAAGAAATCAACATCAAGATCGCATACATCAACAGCCATATGAGGAGTACTCTGCGCACCATCTGCAACAATTATGGCACCATGTCTGTGTGCTATCTGTGCTATCTCTTTTATAGGATTTTCTCTTCCTAATACGTTAGACACCTGTGTAATTGCAACTATTTTAGTCTTATCAGTAATAAGTTCTTCAACCTTTTCAAGGTCAACACTTCCATCAGGTTCACATTCTATGAACTTAAGTGCTGCATTCTTTGTTCTTGCTACCATCTGCCATGGAAGAAGATTACTGTGATGTTCCATTATAGACACTACTATCTCATCGCCTGGACAGACATTGCTAAGCCCATAGCTGTATGCCACAAGATTAATACCCTCTGTAGTATTTCTTGTAAATATAATCTCTTCTGTCTTTTTAGCATTGATAAATTCTTTTACTGTCTTTCTTGCATTTTCATATAAATCAGTAGCTTCAACACTTAAAGGATATGCCCCTCTTAAAGGATTGGCATTGTGATTATAATAAAAATCATTTTCAGCATCTATAACACACTGCGGTCTTTGCGATGTTGCAGCATTATCAATGTATATTGTATTATCCTTTGCAATAAGCGGAAAATCTGCTCTGTAATCGTATGCCAATTAAAGCACCTCCTCTAATTCCTTTTCAATATCATCTACAATCTTAGTATCATCAATTAATCTTGTAAGTCTTTCAATAGAAGCTCTTGCTAAAATATTTTCAGCTGCTTCTTTTTCAATACCTCTGCTTTCAAAATAAAAAAGTGTATCATCATCAAGCTCTCCTATAGTAGCTCCATGATTACCGACAACATTTTCTTCAGCACAAAGAATAAGCGGTATTGTCTTATTTACAATATCATCACCTAATAAGAGAACATTTTCCTGCTCATTACCGACAGAATCTGATGCTCCACGCTTAAAATCAATAGTCCCCTTAAATACCTTTCTTGCAGCATCCTTTAATGTACCATTGACATTAATCTCACTCTCTGTTTTCTTTCCAAGGTGATTAGCAAATACATTCATATCAATAGTCTGGTTATCTCTTCCAACATAACCTATGTCCATCTTAAGACTGCTCTTATCTCCTGACAAATCAATCCTGAAATCAGAATATACATCACCTTTTCCTAAAAATACCTCAACAGCCTCTACTCTTGCATTTTCCTTACATTCTCCCTTTACCTCATTATATAAAAGGGCATCCCTGCCTGTATAATTAAGAAGCACCAGCTTTACTTTAGAATTATTGCCTGCATTTATATTAGTATGCACTGCAATGTGTTTATCCGCTCTGCTATTGATATATACTAAAACCTCTTTATTATCCTCTGCTATTATGTCTATATATTTTTCTATATAATCATTATCACCAGCTATATCAACTATTACTGGCTCTATAGCGTTAGATGTAATAATCGTCTTTTCTAATTCAACTGAGGCATTGCTATCCCACTCAAAAGAAGCTTCATTAACATTAAGCCAGTACCATGTCTTAGCCGGCAGTCTGTTTACTACTATATTTTCCATTGTTAAACTCCATTCCTGCTTATCTGTCTTAAACCTACGTTCTATATATTTATAAATAATCTTAACCTATGCTTCCTTTCATCTCAAGACGGATAAGATTATTCATCTCAACTGCATATTCAAGCGGAAGCTCTTTAGATACATTGTCAGCAAATCCACTTACTATCAATGCTCTTGCATCTTCCTCACTCATACCTCTTGACATAAGATAAAATACGGCATCATCACTGATACTTCCTATCTTTGCCTCATGTCCTACTGCCGCATCCTTAGTTCTTATATCCATGGCAGGAATAGTATCTGATCTTGATATAGAATCAAGCATAAGTGACTGACAGGATACTGCCGATTTGGCATTAGATGCACCCTTATTAACTACAACACTGCTTCTGAATGTACTTATGCCACCACTTTTACTTATTGAACGTGTATTCATATATGAGCTTGTATCCGGTGCTGCGTGTACAACCTTGGCACCTGTATCAAGGTTCTGTCCTTCTCCGGCAAATGTTACACCTGTAAATTCCATCTTAGAACCTTTTCCCTTTAATATACTCATAGGATAAAGATAACTTACATGCGAACCAAATGAACCTGACACCCATTCGATTGTTCCACCCTCATCAACTATTGCACGCTTAGTATTTAAGTTATACATATTCTTAGACCAGTTCTCAATTGTAGAATATCTAAGCTTGGCATTTTTCTTAACAAATAATTCTACACAGCCGGCATGAAGATTGGCTACATTATATTTAGGTGCTGAACATCCTTCTATAAAATGAAGGCTTGCTCCCTCATCTACTATAATAAGTGTATGTTCAAACTGTCCTGCACCCTTTGCATTAAGTCTGAAATATGACTGTAATGGAATATCAACATGCACTCCCTTAGGAACATATACAAATGAACCACCTGACCATACTGCCCCATGAAGAGCTGCAAATTTATGGTCGTTAGGTGTTACTAACTTCATAAAATGTTCCTTTACCATATCGGCATATTCGCCTGTAAGCGCACTTTCCATATCTGTATATACAACGCCTAATTCTGCTACTTCATCCTTAACATTATGATAAACAAGTTCTGAATCGTACTGTGCTCCGACTCCGGCTAGGGATTTTCGTTCAGCCTGCGGAATACCAAGTCTTTCAAATGTATTCTTAATATCATCAGGAACCTCTTCCCAGCTTCCTTTCATATTAGTATTAGGTCTTACATATGTTGCTATATGGTCAACATCAAGTCCGTCAATAGATGGTCCCCAGTCAGGCACCTTCATGTTATTATATATTTCTAAGGATTTCATTCTAAGGTCATGCATCCATTCAGGGTCATGCTTTTCTTTTGAAAGCTTTTCTACTATATCAGATGTAAGTCCCTCTTCAAGTCTGTATGCATCCTTTTCTTCATCTTTTATATCATAGACACTTCTGTCAATGTCCTCTACATGGCTCTTTTCTTTCATTGCTTTCTCCATTCTTACGAATTTCATTTAATATGCATTTTCACAATTCCAGATTCGCCTGCGAATCCTGCTGTGATATCTATATATTTATAAAATTTCAGATTAAATATTATTTTTCTTCTATATTCTCAAATCCGTTTTCATTAATTGTATCAACTAATGATGCATCGCCTTCTTTTACGACCTTACCATCTTCCATTACATGTGTAACATCAACATTAAGTGATTCAAGAATTCTTGTACTGTGTGTTATGATTAAAAGACTTCCCTTACATCTTTCCTTATAGATACTTATTCCCTTTGAAACTGTTCTTACAGCATCTACGTCAAGACCTGAATCTGTCTCATCAAGGATTGCAAGCTTAGGCTCTAACATAAGCATCTGTAAAATCTCTGCTTTCTTCTTCTCGCCACCTGAGAAACCTACATTAAGGTCACGTTCTGCATAAGACTCATCCATTGATAAAAGCTTCATTGTCTCAGCTAACTTCTTCTTATAATCAAAAAGTCTTATTCTCTTACCAGTCTTTTGTTCAAGGGCACTTCTTATAAATGCACTTAATGTTACGCCCGGTACTTCAAGCGGATTCTGGAATGAAAGGAATATTCCCTTCTTTGCTCTTTCATTAACAGGTAATTCTGTAATATCTTCCCCGTCAAATATAATCTTTCCTGATGTAACTGTATAACCGGGATTACCTGTTATAGCATATCCTAATGTTGACTTTCCGGTTCCATTAGGTCCCATAAGTACATGAGTCTCATCTTCTCCTACTGTAAGGTTAATTCCATGAAGAATCTCCTTGTCTTCTACGTTCACATGTAAATCCTTTACTTCTAACAGGTTAGTTGCCATTACTTTCATTCTCCTTTAATAAATTATTTTTACAGGCACATTCATGTGACTGATTAATATGTGTATTTACCATTTCTTCAAGTGTATGACTGTCTATATATGAATTAATCCGGTCAGCCAGACCTTCCCAGAAAGGGAGAGTATTGCAAAGGTCTGTCTTTTCGCACTTTTTCTCTTCTGTACATACACACGCCACCGGTGCCAGATTCTTCTCAGTTGCTCTTAATATCTCTCCAACCTTGTAATCCTTAGGCTGCTTTATAAGTCTGTAACCTCCGGATTTTCCTGTTGCACTTTCAACAAGGCTGCTCTTAGATAGTATAGCCATAATGCTTTCAAGATATTTTCTTGATATATCCTGCCTTTCAGTTATCTCCTTTAATGAGACAAATTCTCCATTATTATGCTGTGCAAGATCTATCATTACTCTTAGTGCATATCTTCCTTTTGTTGAAATAATCACTTTTGCCCAACCCCTCCTTCCTTTCATATTGGTTTACTAGGAATTATAACCATATATTCCTACTATGTCAATAGGAGTTCTAGATGTTTTTATTAATTCTATCATATAAATATAGCAGAGATTCCTGTTCTTCTATACTTAAAAAATAAGTATAGTTACAGATATCTCTGCTATTAGTCATTAGTTATAATTAGCCTCCGGCTTCCAGTCAAGCACTTCTTCTACATCTTTGTAAAAATCTATCATCTTACATATCCCTTGTGAAAATTCATCGCTTATTGTACCTTCAGGATATATTTTTTTACTATTAGTTTTATTAATTCTATATGACATACCTGATACCGAAAAAAGATTATATATATTATCTACGTTATAATCAGAATATGTATTTTCATCTTTCTTATTCAGAACAAAATATGTATTAGTTATATTTATATTATCTTTATTATCTGTTTTCTTTACAAGAAAATCATAAGTCATTTTATTTCCTTCAGAATTTAAAAATATAACAGGCATCTTCTGCTTATAATAATCCAAAAAATTACCGCTGTAATAATCGAATGTAATTCCCATTAACAGCATGCCATAATCATTTCTCTCACATGTTTTCATATATGGATATACATAAATTTGATATTTATATTTATCAACGTTATCATTACTCAAACAAGTAACACTATTAATATCACTAAATTCTATAGACATATTATCAGTATATTCATCAACATAATATGTGAAAACATCCGAATACTTTTCATCAATAAGCTTTTTTATCTGCTCATTCATATCTGTAAGACTGTATGTTGTCTGATAATTTGTAACTTCAATCTTTAATACATCATCTGTTTTATTTCCCGCACTGTCTTTTACTGTATAAGGAACAGAATATTCTCCCGGCTTTGTTGTGTCAACCTTACTCATATCAAATACAGGTTCTATTTCTTCCTTTGAATTATCTGTTACCTTTACATATTTTTTCAAATCATCTTCTGTAGCATTTATTTTTACTCTGGCAGATGATGATTCCACTTTAGGTGCCTGCGTATCTTGAACTTTAAACTTTAATGTCTGCTCATTATTTTTTCCATTTTTTGATACATCTATTACAACATCATAATCACCTGTTTTCGATATATCTATATTATCTTTTTTGATTGTAACATCATATCCTTCTTTTACGTTACACATTGATAAAATATCATAATCTGAATTAATCTCTATTTTATCACTTTTCTGGGCAACCCCCGTATTACATGCTGTAAGTAGTATAAAGTTTACCGCAATTATATTAAATAATAATAATTTCTTTTTCATAAGTATCTCCTTTTCATCGATATTCTAGTCTTTGTTCCTGTCCATCAATTGTAAATGTTATTACTATACTATCATCCGTACTTACCGCCTCATATGGCAACGTAACAGCCAGGTGAAATGCTATTTTCTTTAATGGTGCAATATAAGTACTGCTATATATATTTTTCAAAGTTGAATCTCCAAGTTCACTATAAGATTGTGAAAAACTTGTATAATTTTTCTCACCATATTTAACTTTAACATTTTTTACTATATCAACTTTTGCATTATAATCACTGATATTAGTTAAATAAAACTTCATATCAATATAAATAGAATCTTCTTTACAACTGTTATATAAATATGATCTTGATACATTCTCAGGAAGTATTCTTGTTTCAAATGCTGCCCCTTCATATTCTATATTAAATTTTGTTGTCGATATTTCTTTTCCCTGTACTAATAATTTCTGCTGTCGTTCCTTCTCTGCCTTCTCTTTTTCTGCCTGATCTTTGGAGTCAATATACTTTTGCTTTTGTTGTTGATAATCTGAATTATTATCAAACCTTATAGCATTATTAATATGCTTGATAGCATTTGCATAATCCTCACTATTATATGAATTTTCAGCTTTTTCAGAATAGTCTTTTGCTATTAAGGGTTTTAATTCTTCTATCTTTGCCTGTGCCTCTGAATAATTCTTATCACTTTCTATTACTTTTTTATAATATTCCAGCGATTTTTCATAACTTCCATATGAATAAAGTTCTTCTGCCTTTTTAATTGCCTCTCTTGAGTTATGTAATCTTTCTATATCACCTTTACAATCTGCATAATCTGTTAATGTACTTCCAGATTTGCAGCTTTCACCTATCTTATCAAGCTTTGTTTTTGTTTCTTCATATGTTACATTTTCCTGAATATAGTCGTCACGTATCTGTGTTAGCTGCTCTGATAAGTACTTATACACTTTTTCAACATCTCGTTCACTATACTTATCATAATCTGATTGAATTGCTTCTATGTCATCTTTTTCATAATTGCGTATAAACTTATGATATTTGTCATTTGAAAATACTATTATTAAAGAAATTATTAATATTACCGCAATTACAATAATTATATATATCTTGTTTATTTTTTTTACTTTTTGTAAATATTCCCAGAATTTATTTTTCGTATTACTGTCCTTAGTTTCTGTTAGCTCTATACCACATTGGGGACAATATTTAATATTTTTTCTTGTCTTATATCAACATTTGTCACATATCATCATTAGTACATACCTTCTTCCAACACCCTAAGTCTTTCCAGACTGTCATAATAATTTCTTACTGCCTTTTTAATAAGCCATCTTTTACTTTCTGATACACCTCCCTCTTTCTCACAGTCGTTAAGATATATGCTTATATCAACCACCCAGCCTGATAATGACAGAATCTCCTCGGCCCAGTCGTGTATATCATCAGGAGGTATTTCCATATCTGAAAGTCTTATATATTCATGTTTTACATTTTCTACCCATTGTTTATACTTTACCTGTAATTGCATAAATGTCAGCTTCTGATTTTCAACTTCCTGTAAATCCGTACAAAAATCCTGTGCCCTGTCAATAAACAGCTTTAAAAAATTCCTGCATTGTTTTATATATTCTTCTTTTGTAACAGTACGTTTCTGTATGTTTTTTACCAGCTCATATGACGTATTACTGAATATACATATATCTTTTAATATTGTCATATTTTTATTTTCACAATAATATTTACCACGTACATCCTCTGATGCATATATTGTATAATATTCATGGTTGCCATTTATGATATCACTCTCGTCATTTCCAAAATAACACCATACAGCCTTTGCCGGCTTATTTGCAAAACGTAACTTATCACGCTTTCCTGAATATATATCTGCATATTTTATAGCACCGGCTATCTCCTTTGTTATCGGATAAAGTTCTTTAACTGTACTTTTATTTTTTAAGATAACAAATGCACATAATCTTTTTTCACTAATATTACTTATTGATTTAACATTAACAATCTTATATTTTTCATTTTCTAATGTATAATTTCCCGGCTCATACGGCTTATAATCTGATACCTTAAAAAATAATGTTCCACCGATATTACTTCTAAATATTGGATTTTGGGCTTTATCTGGATATTTTTTGTTCCATGCTTTAACAAGATACTGTGTTTCCTCATAGAGTCTTCCTAATTCAATCATGCCCTTGTCGACTATGGACGGCGAAATCATTGCCGCAGCCAAAGCCCCTGTAAACATGCTATGCTTTCCATCAGGACCTAATCTTGATACTTCATTTTCTGCTGAGGAGGCATATACTGCAATACCATGTCCTACAAATTCATCAACAGACTGTTCAATTCCGATATGATTTCCATTATATGTGTTAAAATTTCCCGAATGGCAGCAATCAAGAATCACGATTTTATTTTTACAGGGCATCATATCGATAAAATTAATTACACTCTGCTGGTCAACTCCTCCATCACTGAAAATTAGATTTTCAAAGCTTCCATGTCCTGAGAAATAAAATATAAATGTATCATCATCTGATAATGTTTCCCTCAATGCCTTTATTGCAATTGCCAGTGATGACATATTTACAATCCCATTATTATCCTCACCAGCCATAAATCTTATATGATCCTTTTCACACTTTAATCCGGCTATAAGTGATGAACCTATAAGGGCAAGATCCATTTTATAAGATGGCAGGTCTTTAATATTCATTTTTTTATAATCGCCAACACCGATAAGAAGTGCATATATATTATTCACATCAATCTCCATTCTTTATGTATCTTTACTTATTTCTGCTAAGACTCACTATTGCCTTTAATGCTTCTGCCTCATGGTCAGGTTCATCATATTCGTCGGCTGTATAGCGATGTACATTTTCTATCTGTGTATTATTCATTTTTGATAACATCTCATTTATCTGTGCTATTCTATTCATTCTCTTTCTTGCTTTTACTTCCCCTATATATGTACGGTCAATATATTTTGTATTATTTTTTCCATCTTCAATAATCTTTTTAAGCATTGCCTCACATTCTTCTACCTTATTACTCTTTAATTTTTCCTGGATATCTTCAAGCAACGTTTCAAATTCTATATCTGTAATATATTCACTCATAAAAACCTCCTAATTATCTTAAAACCGGTTGTTTATATTCATCCAATGCAAAATTAATTGCCATAATATCAAATATTTCATGTTCTATAAAATATTTTACAATCAAATCTCCCTTACTTCCCGGTGATAATGCATATTCTGCACTTGTCAGCAAATCAACAGTTTCCTCAATATTAAGCTTTAACGCAATTGCCAGTGCAAGCACTGTCTGTTTACGCGGATGATACATAGGATTACTTCTTATTTTTGAAAATAATTTTCTGTCTATACAGGCATTTTTATATACCTCAGATTCTTTTACTCCTTTTTCTTTTATAATTCTGAATAGCATTTCACAAAATGTTTCTCCGGCTTCTTCCACCAATACTGCAAGATCCTGTTTTTGTTGTTCAAACTGTTTTCCCGAATTTTTAGTTATTTCCTGTGCATCTGCATTAGGACTTATAAAAATATATTTTTCATCCGGTTTATAATATAACTCTATGTACTTTTCAAGTTCTCTATACACCTTACTATTTTTTATAATTCTAAACATTTATACCACTTCCCTCTTATCATATTTTTGATGTTGGATAATATGTTTTCCGGCTTATTTGTAATATAAAACAACAAAACTATTGTTCTTGAAAACAATTTTTATCTGTGCAGCTTGCACCTTCCCATTTTTCTATAGCTTTTTCAAATCTATATTGATACACTATAGCACACCATCAGCCATTATAAAAATAATCTGCTCATTTTTTTCATTTTTCTGTTTTTTTCTCCCCTTTTCCTTTTTCACTATATATAACCATCACCAGACTGCGATATGAAAACATCTCAATATCACTCTTCTTCGTGTTCCATTTGTAAGTTGCACCATCTTTTTCACAATCGCCATATAATCCATCGAGATATTCTTCAAGCTTACCAGGAATCTCCTCTTCTACAATATCACTATTGTCTTGCAACGATGGTATAAATGTAATCTGATATAATTTCCCATCTTGAAATGAGAAGCGTACAATTGCTTTTATTCCGTCCATATAGGATTTCATGTTGTATAAATAGTATGTCTCATTTTCCTTATCGTCGCCCTTCCCATCAGTTCCATTTGGGTATTCTTTCTTAATCTGGTTCTTGCT
>URAI01000079.1 GCA_900545725.1 uncultured Eubacterium sp. | reverse complement strand
TTGGCTCTGCGATAAGGGCTACTTTGTGACGCCTGCGGCACAAATAGCCGTGTGAGAAATCAGCACATCGGTGTGATTTTTCACACTAATCTTATTTTACATATTGTCTACATAATCCACCGCAGACAAAGCCGCAACATTGCCTTCACCTGCCGCTTTAATATACTGATATGGCTTCCCTGTTATATCACCTGCTGCAAAACAGCCTTCAATTTCTGTACGCATATTACGGTCAACACTTATATGATTATCCATTAATGTTATTCCTGATAACAGTTTATCTGCCTTAACACTGTCACGAAGTACAAATACACCATCAACTGTAAGCCTGCTGCCTTTCATTACCAGATTAAGCATACTTACGTTATTGTTGTTATCATTCTTTGTAATATTTTCTCTATCCACATATTCCTGTATGCTTAAAGGAATATCTTTTATAACAATTAAGTTATCCCGCGGATTTACCCGGCCAACAGCTTCTTTATCCTGTGATTTACCCTCAGATATATTATCATCATTAACAGTATTCTTCACAGAAGTATCCCTATCAGCTGGATTGCAGTCCGGTGTTATATTACTGTCTGGGAAAATCTGCTCATTCTTAGTATTATACATAGGAATATAATATACCTTTGCTGCAGTCTGTGTAAGAAAAACAGCTTCCTTTTCCTGCTCCTTATTATATCCGATAACAGCCACTTTTTTATCTCTATATGCAAATGCATCACAGGTTGCGCAATAACTTACACCTCTTCCAAGCAGCTCTTCTTCCCCCGGCAATGACTTTAAAAAGCTTACACCTGTTGCCATAATAATTGCCGAAGCTTCATACATATCATTATCAGATGTAAGAATTGAAAAATAACTGCCGGTTTTAATAATATTAGTAACTTTTTTATTATTAATACTTATATCCATTGCCTGTAAATGCTCTCTAAGTGCATTTGCAAGCTGCCGTCCCGTAACAGCATACAATCCCGGATAATTATTTATTTTTTGTGCCTTTATAAGCTTATCACTAAGGCTGTCATTTCCAAATATAATTATATTCTTATTCCGAACTTTTGCCGTAATTGCTGCCGATACTCCGGCAGGTCCTGTTCCTATAATTGCAATATCATATCTTTTTGACATACTTATTCTCCCATTCTGCAGGTATTTTCTAATGCCATTAGTGGCTTTATTATAAAGAGGCAGATGAGAAATCTACATTACCTATTTCTCATCTGCCGTTATGTCTGTTCATTTTACTATTATTTTATTAGCTGCAAATTTTACAAAACATGTTTTATTTGTAGTTATTGTTATTTTCTTTACTATTATTTTATAAGCTCACTTACCTGCTGCTCTGATATAAGGCCTACACTTCTTTTAACTTCTTTTCCACCATTAAATACTATAAGTGTAGGAATTGATACTACTCCATACTTCTGTGCTGTGCTGATAGCATCATCAACATTTAACTTAACAACCTTAACACCTTGTGTCTTTTGTGCCACCTGTTCAACTATTGGTCCTAACATCTTGCATGGTCCGCACCATGGTGCCCAGAAATCTACCAGCACAGGTATGTCTGATTTTAAAACTTCATTTTCAAATTCCTGTTCATTAATATTTTTAACTTCCATAATTAACCTCTTTTCTGTCTTAGTTTAAAGACGTATATTGTATTTTTTTATATATAGATGTAAAGATTGCGTTAATTGCAAATCAATACTATTCATCTCCATACACATTTTCTGCACTAAAATCGTAACTATTCATGTCTTTTCCTCTTTTCTATATTTAATATAAATCTTTACCCGTGATTCATCGCAATATCCTGTAAATATAATTACAATACAGCCGGATGTGTAAAATATATAGTTCACAATTAAATTGCTCACAATATATATTAGTAAAAAAATTACACGGGCATTTTTAATGCCGGAGGAATCGCGAGCCAAATGTCAGATTTGGCTCTGCGATAACAAGCCGGACACCAGCTATGCAGCATACACTTGATAGATTATATCCGGGATATTGCTGCTATTAATAAATAATTATTATTCAAATTGCTAAAAATTACCCAGTACTTTCTGAAGAATCGTATATAATGTCTTAACCTCTTCTGGATTAAGACTAATACAGCAACTCATTTTTTCAGGTATCTTTACTGCTTCTTCCTTTAACCTATCACCTTTATCTGTTATTGAAATGCATACATTCCGCTCATCGCTCTCCATCCTCTTTCTTGTTACAAAGCCTTTCTGTTCAAGCTTCTTTAAAAGCGGTGTAAGTGTTCCCGAATCAAGAAATAACTGCTTTCCAAGTTCAGTTACAGTAACTTCTCTCTCTTCCCATAATACCATCATTGCAATATACTGGGTATATGTAAGATTAAGTTCATCAAGATATGGCTTATATCTTCTTACAATCTCCTTTGAACAGACATATAATGGAAAACACAGCTGGTTCTCCAGTCTTATGCCTGCATACTTATCTTTGCTCATTATGCCCCCATATTTATCAGTTAAATTAATTGCATACAATTGATTTTTTCAAATACATTGTATGCAATTTAATTGTGTTTGTCAAGTATTAATTTCATCTTAACATATATCATATGAATTTATTTATTATTAATTTTGCTGTTTAATTCTGTCTGATAATTCTCTTCATCTGTTTCCATCTGCTGTGCCAGCATATATATATGGTTAAGGCTTCCTTCAACCTCTTTCATTTTTTCAACAGCCTCATTAGTATAGTCATAGCTTTCATTAGATGCCGCTGCAACCTCTTCACTTGTAGCTGAAAGATTAGATACATTTTCAGATATAACATCCGCTGAATTAACAATATCACTGATTGTTCCTGAAAATCCATTAATTGAACTTATAAGTGTACTTACCTCTGTATGAATTACATCAAATTTATCATTAGCTACATCAATAAGTTTATTTTGTTCCTTTATAGATTCTACAGAATTATCAAGACTTACTTTTACACTGTCAACATCATTAGTTAATTCTTCAATAATTCCTCTTATTTTTTCTGTTGCATCCTTTGTCTGTACTGAAAGTTCCCTTATCTCATCTGCAACAACAGCAAATCCTTTACCTGCCTCGCCTGCCCTTGCCGCTTCAATTGATGCATTAAGTGCCAAAAGATTAGTCTGTGAAGAAATATTCATAATTGAACCTACAATCTCTTCAACCTCTTTTGCCCTCTCTATAAGTGTAGCAGTTACCTGTTCTGTCACTTCACTTGCATTTGCAACATTTTCTGACTGTTGCTTAAGTCCTGTAATTATCTTCGATCCGTCATTTACATTATTAATGGCACGATCGGATGATTCCAGCATCTCCTGTGCCATTTTATTAGCTTCATCAGTATGGCTTTGTATCTCCTGACACATCTGTGCCTGATGTTGTATAGATTCTGCTGTACTTTCTGTACTGTCAGCAATATTTTTCATGGAAAAATTACTCGTGCTTATACTTTTATTAAGTTCCCTAATATTTTCATTAGCCGAAGCAAAATTAGATACTATTTCCTTAGATACATACTGCATAGTCTTAGCCACCTCTAATTGTATGTTAGTCTGCATCTGTATTTCCTCTATATTTTCTGATGTAAACATTATAAACATCTTAGTTATCTTATATACGGCAAATACTATTAAAACAATAACTATACATTCAACTATCATATTATCCATTGTTATATTTGACATATTTAACATTCTTATACAATGAATAATCACGCCAATAATAACTGCTGCCCCATCAGCAATAATCATTTTGATATTAAGATATCCTATTATCAAAACCATTAGCGGAATTGAATAAATATATGTATCTGCCATATTATTAATACACATTATTACAAAATACGATATTATTCCTGCCGATGTCATTACAATTCCGCATATGCTACTACCTTTCTTTAATATAAATGCGCATACAATACTTATAATACCTGCTGCCAGAACAACAGTCTGTATGAATATCCCTGTTTCATGTCTTCCGCTTAAAATCAAGCCTATCATTGTGAATTCTATATATCCCAATACTATAAGTAATATTGGAAATACAACCCTGTCAACCCTTTTTCTTTGATTCTCGTTCATTTTAATTCCTCCAATGTTTTTTTTTATTATATATTTTTTTTACTAATTTTTCCATCATTTTTAATAATATTACTGAATTTTTCCACACTTTTCACCTTTACTACTATAAAAATGCTTTTTTATAACATTTATATGCTACTATCAGATAGTACTTTTATCCGTCATTCATATATCATTAGTTTCTTTTATAATATTTTCTTTCATTGGTATTTTATTAATTGTATATCATTTAATATTCTATTTAACGTGCTATTGGGTTAATTGCTGATTTTTAATATTCTTTTATATTGCCATTTGATTAATTATTCATTTCATAATATAATTTTTATACAGCGGAATTAACGATTTTACCGCAGACATATAATGATTGTCTGGGTACAGTTAATTCAATCATATTAAATAATAAGATTTATGGAGGTATATATGCTGCTTATTAAAAATGGACGTGTTGTTGATGCTGTCAATAACACTGATAAAATAATGGATGTTCTTATTGATAATGGAATTATTATAAAAACAGGAAATCATATTACAGATACACTTAATGAAGCCGAAAAAAATAATCTTGAAATAATAGATGCCACAGGACTTGTTGTCGCTCCCGGACTTGTCGATACTCATGTACATTTCAGAGACCCCGGATTTACATATAAAGAAGACATATATACAGGTGCTGCTGCCGCTGCAAGAGGTGGCTTTACCATGGTAGTATGTATGGCTAATACCAAGCCTGTCGTTGATAATATTGATACACTAAAATATATTCAGGACAAGGGTAAAGAAACAGGTATTCACGTATTACAGACTGCTGCCATAACACAAGGGCTTGCCGGTAAAGAACTTGTAGATATGAAAGAACTTGCAAATGCCGGAGCTGCCGGATTTACTGATGACGGTATTCCTATCATGGATGAGGCATTACTTCTTAAAGCAATGAATATTGCCAAAGACCTTGATTTACCTGTAAGTCTGCATGAAGAAGACCCACTGTTTATTAAAAATGCCGGCGTTAATCAGGGAATAATATCAGAACAGCTGCATTATGGCGGAGCTTCTCATACGGCAGAGGATGTCATGGTCGCAAGAGATACTATGCTTGCACTTAATACCAGTGCTTCCGTATGTATACAGCATATAAGTTCCGGAGCTTCCGTTGAACTTGTCCGCACTGCAAAAAAACTTGGTGCTGATGTTCATGCCGAAGCTACTCCACATCACTTTACCTTAACAGAAGATGCTGTATTACAATATGGTACTCTCGCAAGAATGAATCCGCCTTTACGAACTGAGCAGGACAGACAGATGATTATTGAAGGGCTTAAAGATGGCACTATCGACATGATAGTAACAGACCATGCTCCACATAGTAAAGAAGAAAAGGAACGTCCTCTTGAATCAGCACCATCCGGTATTACAGGTCTTGAAACATCTCTTGCTCTTGGAATTAAGTCACTTGTACAGCCAGGACACATAACTTTGCTTAAGCTCATGGAGCTTATGAGTAAGAATCCTGCTGAATTTTACAGAATGGTTCCCGGAAGCATATGTAAAGGTGCAGCCGCCGATATCGTAATATTTGGCGAAAACGAATTATGGACGGTTGACCATTTTGCATCTAAAGCATCCAACAGTCCTTTTGCCGGCTGGGAACTTCCTGGAAAGGTTCATTATACTATATGCGGTGGGAAAGTTGTGTATAAGGGATAATTTAAACAAATACAGCTGCATCCATTATGAATTTAATATCAATTTATCAATTATACAATACGGCTCAATATTTATAATGGCATCGCTTCAAGCAATCTTATATAGTTAAAACAAGCCGGATACTTATGCTTAATTTATATAATTGTATAATCATCAACAACCTGAGATTATACAACTATATATACTTAAGCTTATGTATCCGGCTTATCATGTTACTATGAAGAAAATATATCTATTTGCTCTAACTTCTCACAACTGTGATAAAGTATCTGCTATTCATAAATATGTTTCTTCTTATCATGTTTTACTTTGCCCTGTTTCTTCTTTAATGGGTGCTTTGGATTCTTATCTGACATATTAACCGCCTCTTTTCTAATATCTGATGTCAGCTACAAGATATATTTATTATTTCACAGATATTTCTGATATCTGTAAATCTTAAGTTATCAACCATCAGGAGCTATTGGCTCTGCTCAGAAACAAACAGCCAGCTCACATGTTGGCTTTGAAAAATAAGCTATCGAACTTACTTTTCACACTATCCTTCAATTGCTATATATTTGCTGCCTTCTACTTCCTTCTTAGCTTCTTTCTTAGGAACGAACAGCTTTAAAATACCATGCTTAAATTCAGCCTTTATATCTGACTGCTCTAATTCTTCACCAACATAGAAGCTACGTTCACATGCACCTGAATAACGCTCTTTCCTGATATAATGTCCTGTTTCTTTTTCCTCTTCTTCCTTATCAAGACCCTTAGCAGCACTGATTATTAAGTAACCATTTTCAAGTGAAGCCTTAACCTCATCTTTACTAAATCCCGGAAGATCTACAACAAGCTCATATCCATCTTCCTTTTCCTTAATATCAGTCTTCATTATCCTTCCGGCCTTTCTGCCATATAACTTCTTTTCAACATTCTTTGCATCTTTATCAATGTAGAATGGAAAATCATCAAATAAATCATCAAACAAATTTTCTCCAAAAATACTAGGCATTAACATAAGTCATCTCTCCTTTTCTATCAATGGATTGCTAAAATCCATAACTAACATTGTTACCTTGTTCTTTTGGAACCGGGATGTTTAAGAACTTCTTAGGGATTATGAACCTTCAACTTATCTTTTCATATCCTCTTTTGTTCTCTTCCTTTGTTCTTGCCTATGTTATAGTCCTTTTTATTAGCACTGTCAAGAGGTGAGTGCTAATTTTTTGTGAAGATTTTGTGAACTTTATTTAAACTGAAAAGAGTGTAGAAAAGTTATTATAGACACCTAAAATCTTACTTTTTGGTTATTGTCTCATTTTTAACTCTTCTACACTCTTTTTGATTATAAAACAACTTTATTAGAAAATAATCATATCAGAATTGTATCTGACACTTATTGTACAAGACCATTTACTATTGTATATGTTCCATTTCCAAATGTATACGTTCCTGTATAATTAAACTCTACAGTTCCGTTACTTACTTTCCATAGACCGTATTGGTTAGCAGCTATTCCATTATAAGTAATATCAGGTATTCCCTTATTTACCATCCACCAGCCATATTCATTTAATGCTAAGCCTGTGTAACCAAAGTCTACAGTTCCATAACTTATCTTCCACCAGCCATATTCATTTAATGCAAGTCCGTCATAATTATAATCAATAGCTCCGTTGTTAAAATACCACCATTTTTCACTCATATTATCATATAACAGTCCATTTGCACTAAAATCTACTGTTCCGTTGCTTACTTTCCACCAGCCATATTCATTCTGGGCTAAGCCGGTATATCCAAAATCTACCGTTCCGTTGCTTACTTTCCACCAGCCATATTCATTCTGGGCTAAGCCAGTATATCCAAAATCTACCGTTCCGTTGCTTATCTTCCACCAGCCATATTCATTCTGTGCAAGGTCATCATAATCATAGTCAATCTTACCATTTTTCATATAATACCAGCTTCCATCAGATGAAAGCACAAGCTGTCCCTTGGCTTCTGTCGCTGGTTCTGTTGGCTTCGTTGTCGGCTTTGTTGTGGACTCCGTCGGCTTTGTTGTCGGCTCTGTCGGCTTCGTTGTCGGCTCTGTCGGCTTTGTTGTCGGCTCTGTCGGCTTTGTTGTCGGCTCTGTCGGCTTTGTTGTCGGCTCTTTATCTAACATATTAATTGTTATCTGTGTAATATTGCCTGCTTTGTCAACAGCCTTTACAACATGTGAACCGGCTTTATTTGCTATATTATAGCTGCCATTTTCATATCCTGCAATTACACCATCTATCTCAACACACTCAAGATTATCATCTGTAACAGTAAAGTCTACGCTGTCTTTGTAGCTTTCATTGTTCTTAATTCCACTTATTACAGGTGAAGAAGCATCAAATACAAGACCGTCAGATGAAAGATACTTTTTATTGCCACCTTTATCTGTAAGCTTGACATATACTACACTCTTTCTGTCCGGCGTAATAGAAAATACATCTGTATATTCTGTCCATTCATTATCTTTAAGTGCCGCTATATCTTCAATTGACTTAGCTTCTGATGATATATAATAGAATATCCTATCTATACCAAGACCTTTATCCTCTGCACTTATTGTAACCTTTTGTGTATCTTTAAAGAATAATCCAAATGTGACCTTATTGCAAAATGAAGTCCATTCCTTTGTTGATATAGTTATCTGACCGGAAGGAGCAGTTACATCCTTATATTCTGCACTCAATTCAACATCACTTTCAGGCATTTTAAATACAGCTTTCTCTGAAAATTCATCTGTTCCGTCAATATAATCTAATGTCACATCTGATACCCATTTATCAAATGCCATTCCATCTGCTGCCTGCTTCGCTTGTATTGTAACTTTATTGCCCTCTTCGTAATCACCGCTTCCTGTACCATTGCCAATAATTACATGATATGTCTTTGCCTGTTGTCTGCCTATAATAACACTTGCAATATTACCGGCAAAATTATTGTCATCAGCCTTTAGACGTACCTGATATTCTCCCGGTGCAAGACCTGTTACTGTATTACCTGTACAATCAATCCAATTATCATCTGTTATACACCTATACTCCATATCTGGAGAAATCTGTGTAATCGTACCATTATTATTACCTTTTGAATCGGCGTCTGTTCCTTTTATCTGTGGTGCTTCTCTTCTTGATGGTATCGTAATAATTTCACTATCACTGTCTGTATAATTACTATTGTCTGCCTTTCTTACTATGGTAATATCAGTTCCATAATAAGATTCTGAAAGCTTAAGCGTTCCATCCTGTGATACTGTGACTGTTCTATCATTAACAGTATATGTACCCTTAGTATCAAAGCCTGTAAGTATCTCATTATAATAATCAATACTTACTGAAGGTGTCTCCATCTTTTCCTGTACTATCTCTTTATCTGTAAATTCTATCTTCCATTCGGCAAGAATATCATCTTTTAACTTCTTTACATCCTTTACAGTACTTAATTCACCACTATCATTCATCTCAGTTATATTATACTTTTCAGGTAAAAATAAGAATGTATATGTTCCTGCCTTCGCTGATTCATTGGCCTCTATAAAATATGTATCGGGATATTGCTCTAAATCTGTCCTTAACCATATAGAATTACCCCAATCAGTATTATCGTTATACTCATCTGTGCCTTCCCAATACTCTGTTTTAATAATAACTACATTATCTGTCAGCCATTCAATATCCTCTCCTGATATAATATTATCATTTGCATCATAACACTTAATATAAAATGCTGCATCTGTATCAGGTATGGTATAATCATCATTTTCAAATATATTATTAAGATATACTCTGTCAGGAGCTGATTCTATATTAATTCTTGCTAATTCTTTTGTCTGCTCATCAGAACCTGTCTGCGCCGTCCAGCTTGCTTCATTATTATCCTGGATATCATATTTTAGTATCCAGCCGGTCTTTAATGATATAAAACTGCCTGCACTGCTTTTTCCTGCTGCTGTTACATATGTACAGCCTGACATATAATCTTTAGGAAACAGCTTATTATCTATTGCAATTGCTGTTTTTCCTGTAACATTTCCATTAATAATAAGCTGTCTTGTATTATCCGTAACAAGGTATGCATCTGTCTGCTCTGATGTGCTTCCTGTAAAGTCACCTTCTATTTCAATAAAATTACTACTGCCATATGTCGTAATATCTAAAAATGATTTATTTTTGATAGTAATATTCTTAAGATTACCTGATATAATACTTAACCCTGCCTCATTATCAAGGATGATATTTTCAATGTTCTTAAAATCTGCATTACACAAACACTTATCCAGCGTTAATGTTGTCTTGTCATTTCCATAAAAAGACGACACCTTGCAGCCGGCAGATATACTCTGTGATGTTCCCTGTATCTTTATATCTGCCTGTGAACTATTCTCTGAATGTATTCCTTCTCTTACAGTTGTCTTAGCATCTATTAATACCTCTGCATCTCCTGTATAAGCCACTTTGCCCTCATCACCATCATGGCTCATATATACACCCTTTAACATTGTCTTATCAATTGCATTATTAATAGTAAGTGATGCCTTGCTTCCTATTGAACTTCCCTTATACGCACCTGCATATACTGTTGGAAGAAGCTCTTCTTCTGTACCGCCAAATCCTCCAAGTCCTGAACCTGAACCGCCTTGCACATAGGTATCTACTGAATCTAATATAAGGCTGTGACCTGCAAGAAATATTTCCCTGTGTATTGCACTTTGTAACGCATCAGTTGAAATAAAATGAAGCTGCATGCCTGAAAAAGTTACATTGTCTCCTGCAAGCTGCATTGCACCTCTAAATACAAGTCCACTGTTATCATCCTGACCTGTAATAGTTACACCTCCCGGTATCATAAATGGTGTTTCGTCACTATTCTCAGCTATAGTAACACTGCCACTTATAACAATGTTGGTACTTCCTGAATTAAGCGCACTCTCAAGTTCACTCTGACTTGTTACGGTTACACTGTCTGACTGTGCATATACTTTCACTGAATCATCCGTATACTTATCAGTACCGCTTCTTTCTGATGCATATATTACATGTGGTACAGACATGACCGGAGTCATTATGCTTACAGTAATAAATGAAGCTGACATAGCTGCCGCAATTGACTTTTTCACCACTTTACCAAGTCTGTTTAATATTACTTTGCTATCCTTTGTTCTTTCTCTTTTTAAATTTTTTCTCAATCCGCTGTCCTTTCATATTTAAAACAGGATATCTATATGCTGATCCCCCCTTCCGCAGGCATTAAAAATGCCTGCGGAATCGCGAGCCAAATGTCCGATTGGGCTCTGCGATATGGACTGCTTTGTGACGCCTGCGGCACAAATAGCCAGTTCATTTATGAACTTTGGAAAATAATCGCATCAGCATTATTTTTCACACTAAGCTCTCCTCTACATATAAATAACTTAATCTTTTCCCATAATATCACAATATAATTTTAAAATCAAAAACTTTTGTATTGCAAATTTTACCTGTTTTATTTTAAATAATATTGTTTCATCACTTAATAAATAATTATAGCATTCCGGCATATTCAAATAACAATTTCAAAACTTCCACACTGTTGATATCTGTAAATATTAAACATAGTAATCCCCCTTCCACAGGCATTTCTAATGCCGGAGGAATCGCGAGCCAAATTATACTGAACTGCATATATTTATCAATTGTAAAATTATATTAAATTACAAATCATCGCAAGTAGTAAAATTATATTATGCATTATCAATCATAAAAAAATTATTATAATATAGAAAAAAGCACCTTAGTTAAACTAAGGTGCCGCTATAGTAGCGAGAGGGAGATTCGAACTCTCGACACCATGGGTATGAACCATGTGCTCTAGCCAACTGAGCTATCTCGCCATA
>URAI01000078.1 GCA_900545725.1 uncultured Eubacterium sp. | reverse complement strand
TGTTAAACGGTGCCAGAGTGGCATCTTCCCTTAAGAAGTACACGAGATTGTCTCCATAAACAGAGGTTGCTTCAAGACCAATCAGAACCGTGTCAAGGGAATGTGAAGTTAAAGCAGAAAGAATTCTTTTTACCAACTGGGTAGAACCTTCATGTGAGTTGGCAACAGAAAAGTTACTGTGCTTGTCACCATTTGGAAGCATTAAGTAAACGACATTGGATTTGCTGCTTACATCAATACCGACGTAAAGTGTGTTCATTGTAATCACCTTCTTTCGTTGTGAATTAAAGTGTTCAATCGGCTTGGTAAAACCCATGATCATGGAGCATCGACATCCTCGCATATAAGAATCCGGCTTAAGATGGACAGATGCGAAACCACACTGCTGGATGGTCGTCCATGTACTTAAGCAAACAGCCAGTCGGTTTGAAGCTAACTTCCATGTCAGGGGAACAGACTTATTATGAAGCAACCATTACTGGTTCAACAGGAGAAAAAAGAACTATTACCTGATTGACACTGGGACAATTATATCATGGGCTTTGCTAAGCCTATTGAACAAGATTTATTTGATAACTAAGATACATGTATTTATGTATCTAAAAGATATTATACGAGGAGAATTAAGTATGAATGTGATTTTTATGGGAACTCCTGATTTTTCAGTAGGAACCCTTGAAGCAATTATTAAAGCCGGACATACAGTAAGTGCAGTTGTGACACAGCCGGATAAACCAAAGGGAAGAGGCGGCGCAATGGCAATGTCGGCGGTTAAGGAGTCGGCGCTTAAACACGGACTTACCGTGTTACAGCCTGTAAAGGCATCTAATCCTGAATTTGTAGAAGAATTAAGAACTTATAAGCCGGATGTTATTGTTGTTGTTGCATTCGGACAACTGTTACCTGAGTCGATTATTGATATGCCTAAGTATGGCTGTATCAATGTTCATGCCTCTCTTCTTCCGAAGTACAGAGGTGCAGCACCTATACAGTGGGCTGTTATCGATGGCTGTGAATATTCAGGGGTTACTACAATGCAGATGAATGAGGGACTTGACACAGGTGATATACTTCTTACCAAAAAGGTAAAACTTGCACCTAAGGAAACAGGTGGAAGCCTTTTTGACAGATTGAGCGAAGTAGGAGCTGAATTACTGGTTGACACCTTAAAAGAAGCAGAAGCAGGAACGCTTAAGCCACAAGCGCAGGATGATTCGCAGTCAACTTATGTAAAGATGATTAACAAATCTTTTGGTGAGATTGATTTTAATGAACCGGCAGAAAAGATTGAAAGACTCATAAGAGGACTTAATCCATGGCCTAGTGCATTTACACACCATAATGGTAAGATGCTTAAACTTTGGGATGCTGATGTATGTAATGATACAGACAGCAGTGCCAAGGCAGGAACGGTAACGCAGGTTGATAAAGATACATTTATTATTAAATGTGGTAATAAATCATTAAAGATTAATGAATTACAGCTTGAAGGCAAGAAGAGAATGGATTCAGCCTCATTCTTAAGAGGAAATGGAATAAAGACCGGTGAAAAACTCGGTATACATTAAGCATAATTTTCATTAATATTTGGCAACAAAGCTGTCTTGAAATACTGTGAAAATAATGCGGATACGATTATTTTTAACAATACTGTTCAAAAATATAGATTAATATATAGAATAAAATGCTTTATTTTATATATGGAATGGAGGATTATATGGTTGGATTATACATGAGATATGGTTATGGATACTATTTTGACCCGACATATATATTAATTATTATAGCGGGTATTATATCGCTGATGGCACAGATGAAGGTGTCATCTGCATTTTCAAGATATTCTAATGTAAGAAGTCTTTCAGGAATAACAGGAGCTATGGCGGCAGAGCAGATTTTACATTCACAGGGAATATATGATGTAACGATACAGAGAGTATCAGGAAAGCTCACCGACCATTATAATCCATCCAATAAGACTCTTAATCTTTCTGATGCTGTATATGGTGCAACGTCAGTAGCAGCAATAGGTGTTGCAGCACATGAATGTGGTCATGCGATACAGCATGCAAGAGGATATGCACCATTATCTTTTAGGACTGCACTGGTTCCTATTGCTAATTTAGGTTCAAAGCTTTCATGGGTATTTATAATTGCAGGACTTATATTTTCATTTAACGGTCTTCTTATAAATATTGGTATAGTAATGTTTTCGGCAGCAGTGCTTTTCCAGCTTGTAACACTTCCGGTTGAATTTGATGCATCAGCAAGGGCGTTAAAGCTGTTATCTTCAACAGGAATTATGAACAATTCAGAAGTATCACAGACTAAAAAAGTACTGTCAGCAGCAGCCATGACTTATGTTGCTGCCGCCGCTACAGCTATTTTACAGCTTGTGAGACTTATAATATTATTCGGAGGACGTAATGACCGCGACTAATTTGGTGAACTTAAGAGCCGTAGTGCTTGATATATTAATGGAGCTTGAAAAAGAGGATACTATGAGCCATATAGTAATTGGCAGTGCGTTATCCAAATTCCAGTATCTTGAAAAAAATGAAAGAGGTTTTATTACAAGAGTTGCACAGGGAACGATAGAAAAGAGAATAGAGCTTGATTATATTATTAACAGCTATTCAAAGATACCTGTAAATAAGATGAAGCCAGTCATACGAAATATTATGAGAATGTCAGTATATCAGTTACGGTATATGCCAAATGTTCCTGCATCGGCAGTATGTAATGAGGCTGTCAAGCTGGCTGTAAAAAGAAAGTTTGTCAATCTTAAGGGCTTTGTTAATGGTGTATTAAGAAATATTTCAAGGAATCCTGATAATATAAAATATCCTGACAGAAGTGATATGAAAAGATTTCTGTCAATAAAGTATTCATTTCCTGAATGGCTTATTGAGATGTGGAATATAACATATACTTATGAGCAGATAGAAAGAATGCTTATAGGCTTTGATAATGATAAAATAACGTATATAAGATGTAATACCAACGTAACCACACCTGATGAATTAAAGCACAGGCTGGAAGCGGAGGGAATAACAGTTATACCTGTTAAAGGACTTAGCTATGCTTTTGAGATAAAAGGTTATAATTATATTGATGATATTGAGACATTTAAAGATGGCTGTTTTCAGATACAGGATATAAGTTCAATGTTAGCCGGCGAGGCGGCATGTATTAAGGGAGAAGAACATATAACAGATGTATGTGCAGCCCCAGGTGGCAAGACTATTAATGCGGCATTAAAGCTTAAGAATGGAACTGTTGATTCAAGGGATGTGTCTGATTATAAGGTATCACTCATTGAAGACAATCTTGACAGACTTGGCATTGACAATGTCACGACTAAAGTGTGGGATGCTACAGTTGCAGATGAAAGTGCTATAGGCAGGGCAGACATTGTTATTGCAGATGTGCCGTGTTCAGGTCTTGGAATTATAGGAAGAAAGCCTGATATAAAGTATAATACCAGCCCTGAAAAGATAGCAGAGCTGGTAAAACTTCAAAGAGACATATTATCAACAGTACAGTCATATGTAAAAAAAGGCGGGTATCTTATATACAGCACATGCACAATTAATAAATCAGAAAATGAAGACAATGTAAAGTGGCTGTGTGATAATTATGGCTTTGAAGTATGTCCTCCTGAAGGCGTAATAAAAGAATATATAATGACAGATTCAGATAATAATATATCATATTATGATGATAATATTATGGAAAACAATATTGATAAGATATCCGGAAGAGTTACCGATACAAACAACATATCAGATAAAAATAATGATATTTCATATGAACATAATAACAATACAGAATATGGTATACAGCTTCTTCCGGGAGTTGGTAATACAGACGGTTTCTTTATATGCAGATTATATAAAAATTAGAGCACAATGGAGATTAGTGTGAAAAATAAGCTCCATAGCTTAGTGTGAAAAATAAGCTTGATAGCTTATTTTATCACTGTTCATAAGTGAACTGGCTGTTTGTGCTACAGGCGTCATAAACAGACCTTGATGGAAGAAGAAAATCGCTTTCAGAATGTAGATTTAATGAAGAAAGAAGATTATTTTAAACAATAGGAGTTTTAATTAAGTACCTATGAAATGGAGAATACAATGGATTTAACAGATATAAAGTCATTAAGCTATGAAGAGCTGGAAGAATTTATTGTCAATCTTGGCGATAAGAAATTCAGGGCGGCGCAGATATATCAGTGGCTGCATAAGAAGCTGGTAACTGATTTTGATGAGATGACCAATATTTCAAAGGATTTAAGAGAAAAATTAAAGACAACATGCCGTCTGGTTGCATTAGAGCCTGAGAGAGTACAGGTATCTAAGCTTGATGGAACATCAAAGTATCTCTTTAAATTATATGATAATAACCTTATAGAAAGTGTTCTTATGAAATACCATCATGGTAATTCAGTATGTATATCTTCACAGGTTGGCTGCCGGATGGGCTGCAGGTTCTGTGCTTCTACACTTGATGGAATGGTAAGGTGTCTTGCACCGTCAGAAATGCTTGACCAGATATATACAATACAGAGATTATCGGGGGAAAGAGTAGATAATGTAGTTGTTATGGGTTCAGGTGAACCATTTGATAACTTTGATAATCTTGTTAAATTTTTACATCTGCTTAATAGTGATAAAGGACTTAACATAAGTGCGAGAAATATAACTGTATCAACCTGTGGGCTTGTTCCTAAGATAAGGCAGTTAGCTGATATGAAGCTGCAGATAACGCTTGCAATATCTCTTCACGCACCTAATGATGAACTTAGAAAGACAATGATGCCTATAGCGAACAAATATTCGATTGAAGAAATAATTGAAGCCTGCAGATATTATATTGAACAGACAGGACGAAGAATCTCATTTGAATATAGTCTTGTAAAAGGTGTCAATGATACTAAGGAATGTGCAGACCAGTTAATAGCCTTGGTGCGTAATATGAAATGTCACATTAATCTTATTCCGGTTAATCCTATCAAAGAAAGGGATTATGAGCAGTCAGAGAAAAAGTCTATTAATGAATTTAAAAATAAACTTGAAAAAAGCGGAATAAATGTTACTATAAGAAGAGAAATGGGCAGAGATATTGATGGTGCATGTGGTCAGCTGCGAAAGAGTTATATGGAAGAAAAATAGTTGTACTAAAGTTCAACGGAATGGAGGACATAATGAAGGCTCAAGCTGTTACTGATGTTGGACAGCAACGTAAGGTTAATCAGGATTATTTGTATTATACAATTGATAAAATAGGTAATCTGCCTAATCTGTTTCTTGTTGCAGATGGCATGGGAGGACATAAGGCAGGAGATATGGCATCCAAATATACAGTCGATAGTTTCGTAAGACTTGTCAGTGAAACCATACAGAAAGACCCTATTCTTATACTTAGTGATAATGTTAAAACAGTTAATACATTATTAATTAACAAAGCTGCAGAATCAGAGGACTATAAAGGTATGGGAACTACTCTTGTGGCAGCTACGTTACAGGATAATGTATTAAGAATAGCAAATGTTGGAGACAGCAGATTATATATTATAAGTAATGATATAAGACAGATAACAAGAGATCATTCATATGTAGAAGAGATGGTAATGCGTGGTCAGATAGACAGAAAACAGGCAAGGACACATGTAAAAAAGAATATTATTACAAGGGCTATAGGCGCTGAAAAGACAGTGGAGCCGGAGATGTTTAGCATAGACATACAAAAGGGTGATAAGATACTTATGTGTACTGACGGATTGTCTAATATGATAGAGGATACCGACATACTAAAGATTGTGAAAGAAAGTACAGATATAGATGAGGCAGTAAAAAGGCTGGTAGCAACAGCTAATGAAAATGGTGGGACTGATAATATATCGGTTCTTATGGTTGAAATATAAATGCCGTAATACTCGGCGGAATGGATGAGTTATATGTTAAGAAAAGGAATGTTTTTAGCAGACAGATACGAGATATTAGAACAGATTGGCACGGGAGGAATGTCAGATGTATATAAGGCTAAGTGTCACAAACTTAATCGTTATGTTGCAATCAAAGTATTAAAGCCGGAATTCAGCCAGGATAAGACATTTGTGTCAAAGTTCAGGGTAGAAGCACAGTCGGCAGCGGGACTTACACATCCTAACATAGTTAATGTATATGATGTTGGAGATGAGAATGGAATACATTATATTGTAATGGAACTGGTTGAAGGAATAACCCTTAAAAAGTATATTGAAAAAAGAGGCAGGCTGCCATACAAAGAAGCCATAAGCATAGCAATACAGGTTGCTAATGGTATGGAAGCGGCACATAACCATAATATAGTACATCGTGACATAAAACCGCAGAATATAATCATATCTAAGGATGGCAAGGTCAAGGTTACTGATTTTGGTATTGCAAAGGCTGCAAGTACTGCAACTATCAATTCTTCCGCAATGGGTTCAGTTCATTATATATCTCCTGAACAGGCAAGAGGTGGATATTCAGACCAGAGAAGTGATATATATTCATTTGGTATAACATTATATGAGATGCTTACAGGTGTAGTTCCATTTGACGGAGATACAACAGTTGCTGTAGCCGTACAGCATATTCAGGATGAGATACCTGCGCCATCTACAGTTGTTGAGGGTATTCCAATAGCAATAGATAAGATTGTTATGAAGTGTACCCAGAAGAAGACAGAAAGAAGATATCAGAATGCATCTGAGCTTATTGCTGACCTTAAGAAGGCACTTGTAATGCCAGAACAGGATTTTGTGAAAATGGCACCTGTCTATGGAGCGGCATCGGTTGTTAATAATAATAAACAGGATGAAAATGAAGATATGAAAAATAAAAATAAAAAGTATTATGATGATAATCTGGATGATGACTACGATGATGGCGAAGATGATGAGTTAGATGATTATGATGATGACGATGATGATGAACTCTATGAAAGAAAAGCCAAAGGTGCATCAGGTGATATAGATAATGAAAGCAATGAAAAGCTTGATAAAATGATGAAATGGATAGGAATGGGTATAGCAGGAGTCATTCTTATAATTACAATATTCGTTGTAGTAAGGCTTGTAGGTGCAGGTGTATCATCATCAAGCAAAGAAACCACAACTGCACAGCAGGAGATAACAACTAAGGATAAGAACAGCGTAAAAGTTCCAAATGTAAAAGGAATGACAGAGGCTAAGGCAAAGGCAGCACTTAATAAGGTCAATCTTGGTTATAAGGCTGTATATAAGGCATCATCAACAGTTGAGTCAGGAAAGATAATATCACAGGATAAGGAAGCAGGTTCTTCTGTAGATAAGAATACAACTATAACAGTAACGGTAAGCAGTGGTGAAGAGACTAAAGCTACAGCAACAGTTCCATCTGTAACAGGCATGACAGAATCTAATGCAACAAGTGTATTACAGAATGCAGGTTTTTCAGTTAATACAGATTATTCATACAGTGATACAGTAGAATCAGGCAATGTTATCAGCCAGTCACCATCAGGCAGTTCATCAGCACAGGAAGGAACAACAGTAACGATAGTTGTAAGCCGTGGTAAAGAGGTTAAGAATGTAACAGTCCCTAATGTTTTGGGCTTAGATGAAAGTACAGCAAGACAGACACTTGAGAGCAATGATTTACATGTATCTGTTAATTATGTAACAAGTGCTTCTAATGTTGCTTATGGAAATGTAATATCACAGAGTTACAATTCTGGCACATCTGTACAGTCAGGTTCTTCTATTACAATTACTGTAAGCCATTATGAACAGCCGGCAACTACTCAGGCTGCAACAACAGCACCGGTACAGGCAACAACAGCAGCGGCAGCGACAACAACAGCGGCAGCAGCGGCTGGTAATGCTGTTCCATCTAATTAATTTTAATAGGCAGTTTGGCTGATATGAGAAAGTCAGCGGAACTGACCAGCGGCTCGTAATAGGATTCGCTCACAAATCTTGAACAGATTATAGCTGTTATAGAGTAATTAATATGAGCTGATTTTATAAAATGTAATTACAGAAAGATTAAAGATTATAATGCAGGGAAAGATTATAAAAGGTATTGCAGGATTTTATTATGTTCATGCACAGGATAATGTAATATATGAATGTAAAGCAAAGGGAATATTCAGAAATAGAAAAATCAAGCCGCTTGTCGGAGATAATGTTGATATTGAAATATTAGATGCGGATAAAGAAAAAGGTAATATTGTAGATATTTTAACAAGAAAGAATGAGCTTATAAGACCGGCATCTGCAAATATAGATCAGTCTATGATAATATTTGCGGCTGCCAATCCACAGCCTAATTTTAATCTGCTGGATAAGTTCCTTGTTATGATGGATTATCAGGATGTACCGACGGTTATATGTTTCAATAAATGTGATATGGTAAGTGAGGAAGAGCAAAAAGAACTTGAAGACATATATAGTGGATGCGGATGTAAGGTAATATTTACAAGTACATTTACAGGATATGGAATGGATATTGTAAAAGAGCTTCTTAAGCATAAGACAACCGTTCTTGCAGGACCGTCAGGTGTTGGAAAGTCATCACTTACCAATCTTATTCTTCCAGAGGCTAAGATGGAAACAGGAGGAGTAAGCAGAATCGGCAGAGGAAGACATACAACAAGACATTCCGAGATATTTAATGTGGAAAATGACACCTATATTATGGATACACCGGGATTTACATCACTTAATATTCCAACAATGGAAAAGGAAGATATAAGATTATATTTTCCTGAATTTGATCAATATGAGGGCACATGCAGGTTTAACGGATGTGTTCATGTAAATGAACCTGATTGTAGTGTAAAGGCAGCAGTTGCAGACAGGCATATCAACAAAAAAAGATATGACAGTTATGTAAGCATATACAATGAGTTAAAAGAACAGAAAAGATATAAGTAAAAATATATCTGATAATATGATTATCTTATTGTGATTATCTTATAAAGAAATGGAGAAAACCAATGAATATTTTATCACCATCAATATTGTCGGCTGATTTTAGCAGACTCGGAGAGCAGATTATAGAAATAGATAAGGCAGGGGCTGAATATATCCATATAGATGTTATGGATGGAATGTTTGTACCCAGTATTTCACTTGGCATGCCTGTTATTAAGTCCATAAGACCTCTGACAAAGAGAGTTTTTGACGTGCATCTTATGATAAATGAGCCAATAAGATATATTGACGAATTTGTTAAGGCTGGAGCTGATATTATCACGGTTCACGTGGAGGCGTGTGCGGATGTAAGTGCTACAATAGATAAAATACACGCAGCTGGTGTAAAGGCGGGCATAACCCTTAATCCTGATACACCTGTATCAGCAATCAAAGCATATCTTTCCAAAGTTGATATGGCACTTGTAATGAGCGTTAATCCGGGTTTTGGCGGACAGAAGTTTATTACAGAGTCTATTGATAAGATTAAGGAACTTAGACGTCTTGTTACGGAGATGAATCTTAATCTAGATATCGAAGTAGATGGTGGCATTAAGCAGGATAATCTTGCAAGTGTTCTTGAAGCAGGAGCTAATGTAATAGTAGCGGGTTCTGCAATATTTGCCGGTTCGCCACAGGAAAATGTCAGAAAATTCAAAGATATAATGAATATCTGGTAGTTTTAAGATGGTGTATAGAGCTGCTGAATAACCTGCGAGTTGTTGAAACAGGGGATGTAGTTTGGAGGTGGCGGATTGTATTGGGAATTTCCAATGCAATCCGCCACCTCCACGCTACATTTCAAAGACATTTGAGATGTGGACGAACCGGTAGGATATTAGTTTTACATATCAGCCACAGCCTGCCCTTTGCTACATTTCAAAAATCACTATGCATGGCGTGGCGACGTAGCTTTTTTTACAAGTTAATAAATGAAACAGCTATTTGTGCCGCAGGCGCATAAATGGCCATTATCGCAGAGCAAAATCTGACATTTGGCCTGCGATTACTCTAGCATTAGAAAATGCCTGCGGAATGGGGATTAGTATGAGATTAGATATTATAGGTTTGCTGGGTGCATGTTCATATGCCCTTGACTGTGTAGAAGCCCAGCTTGTTAAGGTTGCTACGGGACATTCAAAAAGAGTGGCTTATATGAGCGTGTGTATGGCAGAACAGGCTGGTGTATCTGATGATGAATTACAGGATCTTGCAGCCTGTGCATTATTGCACGATAACGCACTGACACAGTACATTAGTGAAGAATTTCACAATTATGTGGATGACAATACCATAAATACAATAACAACAGGGCAATTAGGTATTCATTGTTACTATGGTGAGAATAATCTTAAGAAATATCCGTTTAATACAGATATGAGCGGCGTTATATTGTATCATCACGAAAATGCAGAGGGTTCAGGTCCGTTTTCTAAGAAATGGAATGAAATACCTTTTTTTGCAAGGATAATTCATATGTGTGATATTGTTGATATATTCTGCAGGACAGAAAAGATTAATTATCAGACATGGGAAAAAGCACATACATATATATTGCAAAATAAAGGAACTATGTTTGATGATGAATGTTGTGAGCTGTTCTTTAAAACATTTACAAAGGGCAGCTTTATAGTAATGGGAAGTAACGATTTTGAAAAGCTGTTATGGAGGAAGATTCCAGATAAACAGCAGGACTATGATAAAGATGTGTGTATGGATATTGCAGATTTGTTTGCAAAGATTATCGACTATAAATCTGAGTTTACCGGCAGACATTCACTGGGAGTTGCAAAAAACGCTGCATTTTATTCCAAGCATATGGGATATGATGAGGAAACAGTGTGTAAGATGTATCTTGCAGGGGCATTGCATGATATAGGGAAAATAGTGATTGATACTGACATTCTCGAAAAGCCGGGACGTCTTACTGAGGATGAATTTTCCCAGATGAAAAATCATGCTGAGGCCACATATTATATATTATCGCAGGTAAAAGATTTTGAAGATATAAGAGACTGGGCGGCGTTCCACCATGAAAAACTGGATGGAAGCGGTTATCCTTTTGGGAAAAATGCATCTGAGCTTAATACAAATGAGCGCCTGATGGCGTGTGTTGATATATATCAGGCACTTACGGAAAAAAGACCATATAAGGATGGGATGAGCCATGAAAAAGCATGTGATATACTTAAAGATATGGCACGAAAGGGCTGGATAGATAATAATATAGTGGAAATAATATCAAATTGTTTGTAAAAATACCAAAACTTAACAAATGGTAAAATATTGCCAAAAAATATACAATATTTAATAAAATCTTTATGTATTTTAATGAGTAATTTGTAATAATAACTTTACTTTTGTTGTAATTAAGATTAAAATATTAGTAATGGGAACTAATGTGACCACAATATTGCTTAAGGAGGAATAATTAAAATGGCTAGAGAAAAACAGTCTATGGATGGTAATACAGCCGCAGCTCATGTAGCGTATGCGTATACAGAAGTTGCAGGTATCTATCCTATCACACCTTCCAGCCCAATGGCAGACGTTGTTGATCAGTGGTCTGCAGCCGGAAGAAAGAATATTTTCGGAAATACGGTAAAGGTAACAGAGATGCAGTCTGAAGCAGGTGCAGCAGGTACAGTGCATGGTTCATTAGCAGCCGGTGCTCTTACAACTACATTTACAGCTTCACAGGGACTTCTTCTTATGATTCCTAACATGTACAAGATTGCTGCTGAACAGCTTCCTTGTGTATTCGATGTATCAGCTCGTACAGTTGCTACAC
>URAI01000077.1 GCA_900545725.1 uncultured Eubacterium sp. | reverse complement strand
TCATTGTTCCACAACCACAGTTAGCGTGATCCTTCTTCTTTTCTTCCATAAGGAAATCAATACCATAAAGAGCAACTCTTCTGTAGTCACCTACGATACGTCCACGACCATAAGTATCTGGAAGACCTGTGATGATGTGGCTGTGACGAGCCTTTCTTATCTCTGGTGTGTAAGCATCGAAAACACCCTGATTGTGTGTCTTATGATATTCTGTAAAGATCTTGTGTAATTCAGGACTTGGCTCATAACCATAGTTCTTGCAAGATTCTTCTGCCATCTTAATACCACCATAAGGCATAAAAGCTCTCTTTAAAGGCTTATCTGTCTGAAGACCTACAACCTGTTCAAGATCTTTCATTGATTCATCTATATATCCAGGACCATATGCTGTAAGACCGGCAACAACTTCTGTTTCCATATCCAGAACGCCGCCCTTAGCTCTTTCTTCTTTCTGTAATTCCTGAAGTCTGCCCCAAAGCTTGTTAGTTGCTTCTGTTGGGCCCTCTAAGAAGCTTTCATTGCCATCATATGGCTTATAGTTGTTCTGAACGAAATCTCTTACATTGATTTCTTCTTTCCAAAGTCTGCCCTTGAAACCGTTCCACTGTTCCTTCTGTAACATCTGTAACTTCCTCCTATATAATATATTGTATTACTATTTGTACATTGTATACATAATGTCCTCAAAAAAAAAGTCATGCAAAATCGTCTATAACACTTTGACAATTATGTAACAATTTCTTTACAATGACCATAATAACATCTATATCTATTAAAATCAAGTGACTTTTCAAGAGTATTTGATTAAATACAATTTCTTGAAATTATGTATCAAATACAGTAAAACTTTGTCAAAAAAGACAATTTATTTTTACTAATCTTTAGTTTTAGTTTCCATTAAAAAGAAATAAGGAAGCTATCTGTCTTCATCCCCACAAACAGATAACTTCCTTAAATACATTTCCGACTGGTCCCCTATTCATACATGATAAATAATTATTCCTGATTATAATATAGTATCAATTAATTATTTATCCTTCTTAGATGTCTTTTTTAAAGACTGTGGCTCTACAGGCTGATATACACCAAAAAATGATGCTGAATTACCAGCTGCCTTAGCTGTCTTTGCTGCCACTGCTGCAATCGCTTCATATACCTTTTTCATGTGATAATCTCTCCTTTCCAATCCCCACCAGCAGTAAAACTGCTATAAGAATCTGAATACTATTAATATAAAGGCTCATCTTACTATAAATGTTCTGATTCCCCACACATAAGATTCTGCCTGTTATATCCAGACATATTGATACAGACATTATTGCTATATATGTAACTATACTTATTGTCTTATACCTGCACTTTTCTTCCTCTGTAAGCGATTTATTATGATTCTCCAATGGTGCAAACCTGCAAATAATAAGAAGTGCCATAACATCCAATAACCACATCAATCCCGATAAATCATTATTTAAGCAAAACTGTGTAAAACATATCGTGCATATAAATGATCCGACAAATACGATATTACATATAATCCTCGAATCGGCATGATACCCTCCGGTATACATTCTTACAGGAATAATCACTGCAAGATATATAATGCTATATAATGGCATATTTATTATACAACCTGCTAATATCACAAGTACTGCTCCCAAAAGTCCTGATATTATAAGCTCAATTCCATATGTGTATATTTCGCTTTCTTCTTTTGGCGGTGTCCTTTTTAATAAAAAAGCAGTTATACCCTCAGCTAATGTATGAACCATACGTTGTCCCCCCTCGTAATCATCACTTAGCTATAAGTATAACCGCTTTTTTTAATTATTCAATACACTTTGCGTGAACTGTTGAGTTTCTGCGTGAATTGTAAAAAAATGGCTGTTTTTGCCACATTTTCGTTATTTTTTTAACAATTTTCCATTATATCCTGTTCTTTTTTTTCATTAAATCCATCTGACTTTTTTGCAATAACAACATTACATATCATAACATTTTTTAATTTCATCTTATATTTTATAATTCCATCGTATTTTTTTACTGTATCCATAATATTATTTATACCATAACCATGCATGCTGCTATCTGCTTTAGTCGTCTTAAATAACGGATTATTCTTAAACACATCATTATCAGTTGAATTACCAATTTCTAATCTTATTGATTTTTCATCAGCATATATTCGTATCTCTGCTCTTTTTTCATCTGTTTTTATTGCTGCCTCTATTGCATTATCAAGAAGATTGCCTACCAGGACATATAAATCAACATCCTTTATTCCATCTATTACACCACTTACAAAGCAATGCATATTAATACCTGATGTAAGGCACTGTTCAAGCTTTCTGTTAAGAAGATAATTCAATATTATATTATCAGTATATACCATCTGTTCCTGCTTAAGATTTTTATCTTTTATAAATTCATCAAGAAATACTGCCGCCTTATCATACTTTTTGTCGCTTATAAGTTCATCTAAAAGCAGCATTATCTTTTGCACTTCATGTCTGGTCTTATCCGTCTCATTTTTTAACTGCTTTATCTGTTCAACATCGTACTCCTTCTGTCTGTACGCCTCTATAAGAACTTCACTTCTTATCTTTTCATTATATACTTTATGTTCAAATATCATCAGTATAAAGCTTATTATATTAAGAATAATTATCCCAAGCATGGCAAGCAGTGTAAACATCATCCTGATATTATAATTCTGGTAATCATTATATAGAATAAAACAGCAGACAGCTACAGATATCAATGGAATTACAGATGCCACCAGCATATATCTTGTATCCTGTATTTTTGCAAACTTTTTCTTTATCTTTATTATATATATGGCAAATAATACAAGGCACACCTGTGCTGTCATACATGCCATAACATAATAAATACCTGTATCTGAAACTATAATCATATTGTCTTTTCTTGCAATAAGTCCTATAACACCGGTTCCCATAACCGCTGAAAATACAATAATTCCAAGAAGCAGTATATTATAAAATGCCTTTTCTGCTATTGTTCCTCCAAGCATTACAATGCTAAACATCATAGATATAAACAGATAAATAAATATTCCAAAGCTTTCAAAATCCGTTTTATATCGTATTATTTCAAGATATACCAATGTAACCATAAATCCTGTCATATATGTTATAATCTTATTAATATTTTTATTTTTTACTCCAAGACACTCAACAAGATAATATGACACAAAGATACTCTGAAAAATATTAACTGCCAGATCAAATATTTCTAATGCCATCAGCCACCCCCATCATACCATATCCGCAAGTGACCAAGCTGCATATACATCCTTTACACGTTCACGGCTTATTCTATACTTATCTTCATCCATATATACATCACAACGCACTATGCTTGTTATATATTTGGCATTTATAATAGTTCCCCTTGATATCTTTATAAAACCATAATCAAGAAGTGCTTTTTCACAGTCAGATAACTGTCCTGCTATGTTTATATTTCTGTCTGTAAGGCTTATATCAAGCCTGTGATTAAATACATTGACAGCTTTAATCTTATTAACATTAACCACCAGTTCTTTTGTTCCATCATGGAATATTATTACACGTTTAATCTCTTCAAGATATTCAGCTACATTTGCCATTGTATAATCAATATCACGGCTTATATTTTTTTTTGATATAAATCCAAGAGGTCTGCATACAAATGCCTGCGTAATATAGCTTGTATAATTAGTCATATATACTATTCCGGGATTTTTTGTAATCTTAACAAGCTCCTTTGCAATATCAAAGCCTAACCTGTCACCACACTCTATATCCATAAATACAACATCTATTTTATCATTGATATAATTTTTCAGCAGCTCATCACCAGATTCATATAATATACATTCCACCTCATCTTTGCCATCACTGCATCTTTTATAAGACTCCTTAAAAATATTAGTCATATAATTCAAATATGAGGCTTCATCATCACATATTGCAAATCTAACCATCTTAATCCCCATTCCGCAGGCTTTTTCTAATACTGGAAAACCGCTGGTCAAATGTCAGATTTGACTATGCGCTAAAAGCTGATTTGTGGCACCTGCAACACAAACAGCCAGTTCATTTATAAATATTCATCATTGTTCACATCGATACGTTAATAGTAATTATAATATAACATAACCTGGTAATATAATACTATTTTTAGCACACTATAGCACAAAAATGTTAAAGTATTATTAAAAGTCTTATTAAAAACCATATTATTTATTAATATTACTATTAAGTATAACACATATAATACTGAGTTTATGATAAAATATGATTAAAGTATTAGTAAGGCATTAAAAATGTCTACGGAGTGGAGATAAAGTATGAAACAATATATAAACCTGTTAAAAAACACATATATGTTTAATGGAATTAACGAATCTGAAATAGAGGGTATGTTAAAATGTCTTAACGCAAGAACCATGCTCTATAAAAAAAATGAATATATCTTAAGAAATGGCGAAACTGTAAACTCAATCGGCATGGTACTTGAAGGACTTGCACTAGTTGAAAAAGAAGATATATGGGGAAACCGCACTATTATATCCGAAATATCACCAGGCAGCCTTTATGCTGAAAGCTATGCCTGTCTTTCTAAGCTTCCTGCAGAAATAAGTGTTATTGCAAGTGATAATACAACCGTTATGTTATTTGATATACGAAGAATACTGACAACCTGCTCTTCATCGTGCGGATTCCATACAAAACTTATCCAGAACCTTTTATATACAATTGCACAAAAAAATGTACTCCTCACTAAAAAGATGGAATACATTTCAAAAAAGACAATAAAAGAAAAACTGCTTGCTTACCTATCCTCAGAGGCTATGAAAGCTGGCAGTCCTACATTTAATATTCCATTTAACCGGCAGGAACTTGCTGATTTTCTGTCAGTAGACAGAAGTGCCTTAAGCAGTGAAATAAGCAGGCTTCAAAAAAAAGGTATTATCTCCTGCAGAAAAAACGCCTTTACAATACTTATGCCTGATTCATGAGCCATCTTCCAATATCAGGTCTTCTGCAATAAGCTCTTAATTCCATAACAATATCTTTTTTACAATATTGTGCATTAAGAATAATACGGCTTACTGTCTCTCTTTTTTCTTTTATTTCACTCGCTTTATTAATAAGATCTCTTACCGATAACTTAACCATGCCATTTTCTCCGACCTCATCATATACAATCTGATGCATGCTCACACCATTATCGGTAAGAATCTCATTAATAACAAAAATAAACTTTTCCCTTTCTTTCTGCTGTTCTTTTATGAAACGCTCATGCCTTTTTTTATCCAGTTTGTCAAATAACTTCTTTTCCCTCTCCAGCTCTTTTTCTTCATCCATTCTCTCGTCATCAAGAACACCATTGTGAACAGCACTCTTTATCTGTTCCTTATCGTTTTCAACGTATTTCATATATATACATTAATCTCCATTTCTTCCGACATACCCTTAAATTCATGCTCCACGCTTACTAAAAAAATAAAGTCAAGGATTATCATATAGTAATATATTTTAATTATAATGTAATCTTTATATATTTTCAATTAATAAATATTAATAGTTCAGATTTTATCAGAACCTTTCGTCAGAATAATTGATTGTTTAAAACTTTTTATTAATTCCAACAAAATCATTATGATTAATATCATCTCTTAAAACAGTGCCTTGTGTTATTCCATCAAATGAAATATATCTTTTTCCTTTGTATACAAGTGTTCCTTCCACACCTTCAACTGCTACATCATATACGTCCTTTGTTACATTTAATCCTATATCCCTGCCTTTTGAATCCTCAAAAATCAATATATATTCAATTCCTTTTTCAGCAATTCCTCCTGCGACTCCACCACCGCCCTGTGTAATATACATCTTCTTGTTGACATACTGCTGTGCTTGTTTTACCTTTAAAGTTGCTTTTACAGATACCTTTTTACTAAATAATGCTACTAACAGATCCTTTATGGCATTTTTTAATATCCATAATGCAATGGCTATAAGAAGAATATATACAACAATCTGAAGCCATAATGGAAACATCTCACCTGACTGTGACTGAAGCTGTGTATTATAATTACTCATAACATACCTCTTTTCTAAGCAGTTTAAATATCCGATGTAACTGATTATATATTTCTTATAATAATGTATCTAAAAGAATATACTAATCTTTATTCCACAGGCATTTTCTAATGCCGGAGAAATAGCAAACCTGATATCAGATTTGGCTCTGCGATAAGGGCTGCTTTGTGACGACCGCGGCACAAATAGCCAGTTCATTTATGAACTTTAAAAAATAACCGCATCAGCATTATTTTTCACACTTTACATCTTTGACTGCTTATTTATGCTTGGAAACAAGCAGCCTTATAAAATTAACACGTTCCTTTCTGTTATTTATATAATATCACAATATATGCAAAAAACAACCATTTAATGCTTAAATGTCTAAATTAAGCATTAAAATGGCTGTTTTTGTAGCTCAAAAGTGATTTATGCGTTTATTTTTATTTTGCTGCAAGCTTCTTTGCCACAAAGCCTGAAAGCATATTAATTAATATTACCAATACTAGCAAAACTACTGCCGTCGCATATGCCTGGTCAATGTTTAAGCCTTCTTTTGAAAGATTATACATATGGACTGACAGTGTTCTTACAGATGAGAATACATTTTCAGGTATCTTTGCAACTGTACCGGCTGTATATATAAGTGCCGCTGTTTCTCCGACAATTCTTCCTGTTGCAAGGATTATTCCCGAAAGTATTCCTGGAACTGCCGATGGAAGTACTACCTTAAATACTGTTCTTAATTTTCCTGCACCAAGTCCAAAGCTTCCCTCACGGAAGTTCTTAGGGACTGCAAGAAGTGCCTCCTCTGTAGTTCTCATTATTGTTGGAAGTACCATTATTGCTACTGTAAGTGCTCCTGATAAAAGTGAGTATCCAAATTTACATGTAGATACAAAAAATAACATACCAAAAAGTCCATATACAATAGATGGTATTCCTGAAAGTGTCTCTGCCGTAACTCTTACAATTCCTACTATCTTATTGCCGGCTTTGGCATATTCAACCATATATATGGCTGCAAATATACCAAGCGGCGTTGCAATTATAAGAGCAAGTGCTGTAAGTAATAGTGTGTTAATTATTGATGGAAGCATTGACACATTTTCTGAATTATACTCCCATGCAAACAGTGACGGTGTAAGGTGGGGAACACCCTTCACAACAATGTATACAACAATAAAGCCAAGAACAAATATGGTTAAAAATGCTGCAAGGTTAGTTATTAGAAACACTGCCAAAGAACCGGGATGTTTAAGATATGTCTTTAGCTTATTATTAAAATCAGTCTTCATTATATCTTATCCCCCTTTCTTTTAAGTACTGAAAACAGCATATTTATCAAAAGAATAAATACAAACAGTACAACACCTGTAGCTATAAGAGCTTCTCTGTGTAAATCTGTCGCATATCCCATTTCCATTACTATGTTAGCTGTAAGTGTTCTTATTCCTTTAAATAATCCTTTTGGCATTCTTGCCTGATTACCCGCTACCATAATTACAGCCATAGTTTCACCTATCGCACGTCCGATTCCGAGCACAATTCCCGCCATTATTCCTGATTTTGCCGCCGGTACAACTGTTAAAAACACACTACGTTCATGCGTAGCGCCCAATGCTAACGCTCCCTGATAATATTTTTCAGGCACCGCCCTGATAGACGATTCTGAAATGCTTATAATTGTTGGTAAGATCATTATCCCAAGAAGAACTGATGCTGTAAATATACTGTTTCCATCTGCTGCATCAAAACTTCCAACTGCCGGAACAATGACACAAAGACCGAAAAATCCATATACTACCGATGGTATTCCTGCAAGTAAATCAACACCCGGTTTCATTATTTTATATAACCATGCCGGACAGAACTCAGCCATATATATAGCTGTTAAAAGTCCTATTGGAACACCTATTACAATTGCTCCTGCCGTAACATAGATACTTCCCAGTATCATAGGAAAAATACCGTAAATGTCATTTCCCGGCTTCCACATTTTCCCTGTAAGGAAGTCTAAAACTCCGATTTTTGCCATAGCCGGAATACCATTTGCAAAAAGAAATATACATATAAGTGCTACTGCTAAAATAGATACACACGCACATAACAGAAACACAAACTCCATTATTTTCTCTTTTAATACCGTCTTATTCACATCAATTCCTCATTTCATACATCTTTACACAATTGTTAATTATTTAACTTTGCTCCACTCTGTAGTTTCGCCTGTGTATACAGATTTAATCTGGTCAATTGTCATATCTGATATGCTGTTTTTTGAATTTACAACTACTGCAATACCATCAAGTGCTATGGCCTGTGATGTAAGTCCTGCACTCTTTTCACTGTCCTTTAGTTCTCTTGATGCCATACCGATATCACATGTACCATCCTTAACTGCTGTCATGCCTGTTGTTGAATCACTTTCCTGAAGCTCGATAGTTGCACCTGAATTAACCTTCTTGTAACCTTCGATAAGCTTCTCCATAACCGGAGTTACTGATGAAGAACCTGCAACTACAATCTTACCTGTGCTGCCTGCTGATGTAAATACGCCTGTATTGCTTTCTGAAATATAACCATTATCTTCAACAATCTTTTGTCCGTCTGCACTCATTATGTAATTAATAAAATCCTGTGAAAGTTCGTTTGGAGTACCCTTTGTTGCTATATTAAATGGTCTTGAAAGCTTGTAGCTTCCATTTTTTACGTTATCTGCTGTAGCCTCAACTCCACCGACCTTAACTGCTTTTACAGTTGAATTTAATGCTCCAAGTGAAATATATCCGATTGAGCTTTCATCACCAGCTACTGTTGTAATAACTGTTGCTGTGCTATTTACAACTACAGCATCCTCAGATGTCATATCAATCTTCTTTCCACTTGAATCCTTCTGTTCAACACCTACAAGTTCAATAAATGCTCCTCTTGTTCCTGAACCATCTTCCCTTGATACAACTGTAATGTTCTTTGATGATGCTGCCTTAGTATCTGTAGAACCGGATGATGAACTACTGCTTCCACATCCTGCTAACGCTCCTGTAAGACATAATACACTCACTGCAACTGCTGCACACTTTCTTAAGCCATGCTTTCTCATACATAATCCTTCTTTCTTCTCTTTATTCGATTATCCAGTATAGGGCACATATATGGTTACACCATTTTATCTGATTCATATCAGTCTGAAGTATACAGACCATACTTCTTTAATCCAATCCTCCATATATACACCTGTTACTATTTGTCAGACATGTCTTTTATCTGACAACGATATAATACAAAAAAACATGTAAAATCTACTATCACATTAAACTAAAATCAATGTAAAGTGTTTGTTAAATTTTTTATACAATGTAAAACTGATGACAGCTATGTTAATTATGTTAATTCTATGTAAAATCAGACAGAACTTAATGCAGTATATAGATTTTTAACAGCTTCTCACATAAATAAAGCAGGATGGACACCATGCCAGCATCCATCCTGTCATCCTGAATATATTTTATTTATTCTGTGACTGCTCTATTACAACATCTCCCCATCCTGTTATATTGCCTGAATTATCCCTTACAGGTGTAAAATTATCAGCCTGTATAAATTCAGCCTTTGCATTGATATTAAATGTAATTCCAGCTTCATCATTTCCCCAGTCTGTAGGAATTGTTACCTTAGTAAATACAGTTGACGATGTTGTCTTTCCCTCATCATTAGATAAAATTGTATCATAATAATAGTATCCATCATCAGCTCGGCTCCATCCATCAGCTATATCAAGTCCGTCTTCCAAAGCTGCTACCTGCTCCATTGTAAGTCCCAGAAAATCAAGCTTAACCCTTACATATGCATCCTCTGATGTACTGTCAAGTCTTACTGTAGGATCCTTTTTAAGCACATCACCCGGTTTTACATTACTATAATCCTTACCTGTTGTATTATTATCTCTTTTTTGCTCTCCGGTCTCTGTTAATGTACCCGTAACATGACCAAGTGTCACTACATTGGCTCTTTGATCATGGTCTGTAAAATATGCAAGAGTTCCTCCTGTTACTGCTGTAAGACACATTGCAGATATTACTGCACCTGTAATTAACTTTTTATTTTTCAATCCAATTCTCCATTTCATTTAAAATCTGCCTGCGAATCTTATTTAAAACCACCGGTCAGCTCTGCTGGCTTTTTCATATCAAATTTCATAAAATAAATTGTCCATGCATTAAACATGTCATTAAGTTTTTATCAGTATATTTAATTAAACTGTGCATCAGAAGGTGTCTTAGTATTAACAAGCTTTACAAGCTCACCGCATGCTGCATCTGCATCCTCAAATGTTGATGCCTGCACTGCAAAACCTGTTACCTTGATATTAAATGTTGGAAGTGTACCGGCATCTACAATATTTCCTTGGGCATCCTTATAAATTACTGCCGGGTCATACTTTTGTGTTGTAGTATCTATAATCTCAAGCTTATTGCCTTCTGCATCACATTTATACACAGTCGTCGTCTTTGCCTTAGATGACCACTCTTCACTGATTCCTGTATTAACCTTTACATTATTAAATAATGCATTAGTCTTGCTTTCTGCTGCTACATCACTCTTATGTAACCATATTTCGCTGCCGTCTGAATTAGTAGATATCTTTTCCCAGTCTGTCTTATTAAAATCCGTAACCTCTGCATATTTTGCAAATTCTTCTGCACTCATAAGATTTCCCTGTGCATCTGAATAATCCACTTTAATTGCCATATATACCGGTTGGTCAGATTCATTTGTCATAACCGGATTCTTTCTTATTACATCACCCGGAATATAATTTTTACCTGAGTCCTCTGTCCAGTCTGTTTCTGTAAGTGTCGTTGTAATATTTTTGCCTGATGTAAATGTATTTGTCTTTGTTTCTGTAACAGAGTTAAGATATGCTAATGTTCCTCCTGCTGCAAGTCCTGCTGATAAAACCATAGCTGCTGCTGTTAATGTAATCTTTTTACTCTTTTTCATTATAAATATTCCTCCACAAAATAAATTTTACAGTGCGTCAGCCTTAGCTAACTCATTTAATGCTTTTTTGGCTTCTTCCATGCCAATTCCATCTGACTGTACTGCATATGCCGTCACATTGATATTAAAATGCGGTAATCGTCTTGTATATTCATCCTGTGAAATATCATCGCTTAAATGTACTTTTGTAAATAAGCTCTCTGTTACATTTTCAGATATATCTGTCAAAGAATCATCCGGTTTAAGTACTGTTTTATACATATATAAAACTGATTTGCCATACTCACCGGTCCTTAACTGTTCATCTGTCTTATCATTACCTATATAGACCCATGAGTCAGAAAAATCCAGTCCCTGTGATTCACTATTCCCATCAAGATATGTTTCCTGAAATTCACCAAATGTTATTTCTTCACCGTCTTCATTAAAATACTGAACCTTTAATGCAACATAAGATGAAACACTGTCATCATCAAGAATAACTGCTGGGTCTTTATCAATTATCTGTCCCGGTACATAAGATAAAGCTTCTGTCTTTCCATGGTCATCCCACTCAGGCTCTGTTAATGTAATTCCAATTTTTTTATCTGACTGAAATGTGTTATTTGCCGTCTTTGTTACCGTACTAAGATAGGAATAAGTAACATAACCCCCGGCAGACATTAATACTGCCAGAACACTGACAAGCAGTAATATCTTTTGCTTTTTTTTCATTACAGTGTTTCCTTTCTTTATTTACTTTACGGTATTATTATATGGCTTCATTGTCACACGGAGGTCACATACTAAAAATTGTGATTTGTTGAAATGGGGGTGTAGAGACGGGCAGGCTGTGGCTGATATG
>URAI01000076.1 GCA_900545725.1 uncultured Eubacterium sp. | reverse complement strand
AGAAAAACCGCTGTTGCATGGTTTGTTGGCTTCCATGTAGCAGCGGTTTGTGCTGGGGTTATTCAGTTAAGTTTTCAGAGTGGAAAACTGGAAGTTACAGCACCATTTTCCATAACAATGATGAAATAAATGGTTGAAGGAAGAACATAATAAGTGCTACAGATACACATATTATGTAAAAGTCACCCATTTTTGAATTTGAATAGATTCGCTTCGTAAAATTATCAGTTATCCTATGTACAATAAAATATCCAATTATAGTACCAACAGTATTTGTAATAATATCGTTTATATCACTGGTTCTAAAAGTAAAAATCTGTGATATTTCAATTAAACTTGTAACTATAAATCCCATTAAGGCAATATTTTTAATGTTTCTAAATTTATCCCACAATATCGGCAAAAAGAAACCAAATGGAACAAATAAAAGTATATTCAAACAAGCATTAATGAAATCCGAAACCATATCCAAAAACGGGATAACGTTCACTGCAAAATCAATTTTCAGGGATGCTATATTAGGAAAGCCTACAAGTGCTAAGACTGCAGTAAAATAAAACCCAAATACCATATAAATAATAGTTCGTTTCCAGCTATGAAAACATAACTTGTTATATATGCACCAAATAGGAATTATAAAAACAGCTGCCGCAACAATTTCGATAAGTGCACTATATATTCTATACATGTTTTTCTACCTCCACAACTTCAAATTTTAATTTTTCTTTCAAATCCTTTCTTATTCCTATTGTAATTAATCGTTCTCTCTTTTGTGCGACTCCATAATCCTACGCATAAAGTACCTTTTTTTGTATTTCATATCCAGCCGATTCAAAAATGTCCAGCATTGTATTATATGTTTTACCATGGTCATGCGTAAGCAGCCCTTTTACATTTTCAAACAAAAACATTTTAGGTTGCAATTTTTCCAAAAATAATGCATAGTGATAAAATAATGTTCCTCTTGCATCTTCTAATCCAAGTCTTTTACCTGCATATGAAAATGCCTGACATGGTGCACCACCCGATAACAAATCCAAATCACCTTTTTTATATCGAAATTTTTTTCCAAATTTCCGCAAGATACATTTGCTATGTCATCGCATATTACATTCTATGATGGTCTATTAAACTTTAAAGTCTCACATGCATCTTTATCAGCCTCAACAAACCCCAAAGTTTTAAAGCCAGCTCTTTCAACTTCTAATGCAATCCCTCCAGCTCCTGCAAATAATTCTATTGTTGTAAACATAATTTAATTATCCTCATTTCCGATTCATGTATATTAAATTCCATTTAATATACATCACTTAAATTTGATTTTCTAAATATACTATCTAACATTCTGTTTTTTTCCTGCCTTGAAGCCGGTCCATCTTCTCCATCCACAATTTCCTGACAATGATTACAAATATCATTCTTATATCCTGTAAATTCTTTAATTATGTATACCGGCAAACCAGACTTAATCATATCAATAATAGCATATTTAGCAACTGCTGTTGACTGATTCGTACCTATAACATTTTTTAAAATAAAAAACATCATTGTATTATCCATTTTTTCTTTTCTACACGTTTGAAATCTATAAATAAATTTTTGTTTTCTTTATTCATGTCAACACGCTGCCTAAACTGTATATAATTATCCATCTGAATCTTTAATTTATCCTGTAGATGAATACAATAACCGTTTATAAACATTTTTCCAAAGCGGCTATCACATAATTAGAATCTGTTGCATCTTTTTTTCTATTGTATATTCCATAAACGAATATATTTTTTTCCTGTATGCTTTTTTCGTATCCTCTTCCTGCTGTCCAAAAAAATCTTCTATTACTTCTATATACTTCATTTCTTTTCTCCATTTATCTCTGTTTAAATTGCCTTTATAAATAACTTTCATTGTAATATTATCATATCTCTTTATTTTATTTAACTCTTAAATACATTTATCTTTATAATAAACTTCATAAATAATAAACAGAAAAAAATGGATATCATTTAAGAATATTAAATTCTTTAACTAAACAATATCCATCTTAAAAAATTATATAATTATAATACATACTCAAGCTTAACATCCATAAATGTCACATCTGCATTTCTTGCAGCAAACATTCCAACATATACATGTTCAGAATCTATGCTTGTGAGCTTAAAATCAAAACCACCTGTTATCGTATCTTCATCAGCAAATGTACATGCATATCCGTCACTTGAGCTTTCAATTCTTACATCAATAACATCACCCGCATTATATTTTTTAGTGCATGTACCACCTTGTGTAAGCCTGCTGCTCTTTCTTGCAAAACAGTTCCATGCCTTATCCTCATGTGTAAGCATAAGCGGTGCTGCTGCAACATAATCTCCAAGGACATCTGATGTTGGTTTATCAATATACATATCATCTCTTACCATAAGTCCAAAAGACACCTGATCATTTAAAGCATAATCATTGATACGAAGCTTTGCAGATAATATGAAGTTTTTATCAGAATCCACTTTCTTATAATACATCGCTATACCGTCTGATACAGCTGAAATCTTTCCTGCATTGTTCTTAACAGCTATATGGATATTACCATCTGCTGCCTTTTCAAGTGTAAAACTCTTCTTATACTCAGCTTTGTCTTCCTGTTCTCCAAAGTCGCCGAATATAGTTCCCTTCCAGCCATTAATATCTTCCCAAAGCTCACTATCCTCTAAATCTGATGAAAATACTGTTGGAACATATTCGCTGTTTGGTTTAAGATATTTATCTTTTGAAAGAATATCGGATGCAGCATCTATTACTACGTGTTCACTTATTCCATCTATATTAAGCGATTGTACAGTCTTTAATACATTGTAAGCATTAACTCTTGCTCCCCATATATTGGTATGAGTATTATCAACACTGATAGGTTTGTCCGATGTCCACGCATGAAGATATATTGTTTCATCAGCTCCAAGCTTATCATATAACTTCTTAGTAATCTCTGTCATATCTACAACCGGGATATTAAGCTGTTCTCCAAGCTTTCTTATCGCTTCCGGATAATCTCCGCCATTAAACCCAGCCGCATCATCTGTAACATGAAGAAGTACATTCTTCCAGCTGCCATCCGGTGTTCTTCTTACTATAGGCGTACACAATATAACGTTTGTCCCGGACTTATCTGCCGGCACTATATAATTGGTATAAAGAGAGTGTGCAAATGAACCTTCTATTGTATAATCTCCATTTGCATCTGTGAATCTGTCTTTTTCTGTCTTTTCATCATTATGTCCAAAACCTATTATCAGGAAATCCCCGTTCTTCATCCCGGCTAATAACTGCTTATATTCAGGCTCTGTTGTATAACTTTTGCTGCTTCTTCCTGAAAGTGCAATATTTCTGACTTCAAATGTATCATCTAAATATTCTTTAAGCATCGTACCATATCCATATCGTGGATAATAATATTTATCTGCAAAACAGCTTAAGGTTGAATCTCCAATTACCCATAATGTATGTTTTTTCTCTAAACCGTTCATCTTTTATGTCCTCCAATTCAGTGTAAAATTTTTCATTGTGCAAACTTTTAAGAGTGTAAATTTATAATTGTCTTTCATACTTTATATATAAATACACACTCTTTATAATATCCACATTTGAATAAAAAAGCAATATTTAAATTGGATTTGTAAAGTCTGTTGAACCTTGAAAATTCAATATTTCAGCCAATAAAAAAGGCATAAACCTGGTTCATTTGATATAATGTAATTGATGAAATAACATTTTAACAAAGAAGATTTATGCCATGTCCGGTATACTATAAGAACATTCAGATGAGAAAAACTTAATTGATTGTGTTCATATTTTTTCTCAAAACACAACGTAGGAAAATCACTTGCATGTTTTATTAATCACAGCCGTCCAAGTCAGTATTTCTATGTGGTCTGTCTTTATAATATAATTATTCATATATAAAAGTCCGCATATATTTGCTGATATCTCTGTTTTTATAACGCTCTTAATCATATATCCTCAAGCTGTACATTATAGTATTTGAAGAAATAATCTATCTGCAATATATATGCCATCATCTGTGGACCTGCCATTAACTGTCCATACCATGGCTTTGCATAATCCTTGGGATTTTCAACAAAATTTTTAAGACTGTCCTTATCAAAAAGATAATTAACTACACTGTCTTTTTGTTCCATAACTTTTTTAAGTCTTGAAGTCAGCAGTTCTTCATAATATGGATTATATGTCTTAGGATAGGGACTTTTACGTCTGAATAATATCTCATCCGGAAGAAGTCCCTGGCAGGAGCTTCTTAGAATATTTTTCACAATACCATCTTTTGTCTTCATCTCCCACGGAATATTAAATACATAATCAACAAGCCGTCTGTCTGCAAATGGAACTCTTGCTTCAAGTCCGCAGCTCATGCTTGTGCGATCCATTCTGTTTAACAATGTCTGCATAAAAAAACGTATATTCAGATAACTTATACGGCGACGGCTGGTCTGTATCTCATTTTCTTTAGGAAGTATATCTATTTCATTTATTGCATTATCATATGCATTTTTTACATAATCATCCATATGTAGCTTTAATAATATTTCTTTTGATAATAATGCCTTTCTTGGCTGTAATGATGGTGTCCACGGAAATGTGTTATTCTTTAGAAATTCTTCTTTATGAAACCACGGATATCCGCCAAACACCTCATCTGCACACTCTCCTGTAAGTACTACCTTGTGTGATTGGCTGACCTTTTCACAAAAATACAATAGTGAAGAATCTATATCAGCCATGCATGGAAGGTCATGCGCCGCAACAGAACGATACAGATAATCCGCCTGTGTAAGATTATCACACTCAAGATAAGTATGGTCTGAATCAAGATACTCTACCATTTTTTCAACAAATGGTTTGTCCATGGACGGCTGGAATGTATTTGCTTTAAAATACTGTGAATTATTTACAAAATCAAATGAGAATGTCTTAAGTCTCTCATTATCTTTCTTCATTTCCTTTGCACATATGGCAGATACAACACTTGAATCCACTCCACCTGATAAAAATGTACATATAGGAACATCTGATACCATCTGACGACGTATTGCATCAGTGACATAAAACCTCACCTTTTCAAGCGTTGTTTCATATGAATCTGTATGTGGCTGGCTCTCAAGGCGGTAATATAATGTTGTATGCACGCCTGATGGAGTAATTGTAAGATAAGACCCCGGCATAACCTCAAATATATTTTTAAACACTCCACTTCCCGGTGTCCTTGCAGGTCCAAGTCCTAATATTTCATTCAGTCCGTTTCTGTCAATTGTATGCCCAACACCAGGATAACAAAACAGACCTTTAATTTCTGAACTAAATACAAATGTATTATCATTTAAAAATGTATAAAATAACGGTTTCACTCCAAAACTGTCCCTGAATAATGTCAATGTACTGTGACGTTCGTCATATACTGCCATTGCAAATATTCCATCGGCTTTTTTTATAAAATATGCGCCAAATTCAATAAAAGACAGTAATAATACCTCCGTATCCGAATCTGTAACAGGTGTAACACCTCTTTCTTTAAGTGCTGTTTTTAATTCTTTAAGGTTATAAATCTCACCATTATATACAATATGATAATGATACATTGATAATTCTTTTGTCATAGGCTGGACTGCATTTTCAGGATCAATAATAGCAAGTCTTGTATGCGAAAGACCGCATTTACCACAAAGAATACTTCCATTATCATCAGGTCCCCTGTGCCTTAGCGCCTGTGCCATATGTGTTAATATATCCTCATATTGCTGCGGCTGTGAAAGAAATTCTGCATTATTATTATAAAAGCCTGCAATTCCACACATAATAATCTCCATTTAATATATATTTCAGATTATTATATGCCGGTTCTGTTTTATATATGTAATAAAAAATATCTTATCCAGTATTAATCAGATAAGATATTTCCCATTATTTCTATTAATTTTTTAATTATAAAAACTCTTACAAATATATAATTATATTTATAACCTCAACAATTCGTCTTATATAACAACTATAAGCTTATTGATATTCTTTTTTGATAACATTTAATAATATCTGCTCATACACAAACAGATTACTTATTAACAACATTCACAGAATATATTACATTTCCTATATAATTACCTGCTGCATCGAAATCTTTATCTGAATTATATACAAATGCTGACACCTTTATAGTATCCCCGACAAGTGCTATATCAGTTCCTGCTGTAAGCTTAATTGAAGTCATTACCGTCTTGTCAGTTACTTCTGTATTGAGCAGATGACTGTACCAGTTACCCTGTATCTGATTGACATCATCATAAAGATAACATTCAAGATAATTGCGGTATCCAAATACATCATCGGGACCTGTAATTGTCTGTTTAATCTCCTGACCGTCCTTTAACTTAAAGTCAACTATATAGCCAAGCCTGCATGTATTGCTTCCCTCAAATGTATTCCAGTACTTTTCCCATTCATTTTTAAAATTACTTCCTGACAGTGAGAATCTGCCAACATCTGTAGCAAAGCTTTCAAAACTTACGATATCCTGTCCCTTAACCCATGTTGTTTCATAGACGTCAGAGGCTTTTTCTCTATATCCTGAATCCTTATTATATATGTACATGGAAAGCTTTGTTACCGGAATTGCAGGAACTGCCTGTGTTGTAACCTCCTGTTGTATATTGGACTGTGTGTTTATCTCTTCTGCCGCCGATAATGAAGTTTCTAACGCAGTACCGCTATTATTCTTTGAACCTGAACATGCGCTTAAAGAGACAGCACATGCTACAGATAATACTGTTGTAAATATATATTTATATAATATATGATGTCTCATCTTAAATATCCCCACTTATTTAACTATTTATCTGGCACTTCCTCTTGCAAGTCCTGTTATACCTGTTCTTGTAAGCTCTATTATCTCATATCCGTCCATACCTAAAAGTTCAATAAATGCATTGAGCTTACTCTGGTCACCTGTAAGTGAGATTATAACTGAATCCTTAGATACATCGACAATCTGCTCTCTGAATATGCCTGTTGTAGCAGCAAGATTCTGTCTTTGTGACACATCACATTTAACTTTAATTAATATAAGTTCCCTGCATACAGAAGCATCTGCAGGAAGAAGCTTAATCTCTCTTACATCTTCAAGCTTATTAAGCTGTTTTTCAATCTGTTCCAGTACATCATCATCACCTGAAGCTGTTATAGTCAGTCTTGATAAACCTTCAATATTAGTCTCTCCTGCTGTAATACTGTCTATATTATATCCTCTTCTGCTGAATAATCCCGCAACTCTGCTTAATACTCCTGAATTGTTATCTGCAAGAATAGAAAATACTGCTCTTCTCATTATGTAATCCTCCATTTTAACATATCACTTAAATTTTTAAATTATTTATACTATTTCAGCTGTCTATATAAGGAAAACGCCATATAGCATAAGCCTAATTTTAACAACTGCATTTATTATTGTCAATATTCAGGCTGCCTGTTCAGAAATTCCACTGCTATTCTTTCTATACTCATACAGTATAATACACACATACTTATAACATCCATACATACTCATTCATATGCTTTGGGTCGTATTATAATCGTACTTATATATGTAAAATGTCAGCCTCAAAGCGTTTACAATCATCCTCATTATGCGTAATAACGATAAGTGTTCTCCCATTAAGCAGCTTCTTTATATATTCTATACATTTAATTCTGTTTTTTTCATCAAGTCCTGTAAATGGCTCATCTAATATTACAGCATCAGAATCTGCAAGCATTGCCCTGATTATTGCCACCCTTCGTTTCATACCACCGCTCAGCTTTTCGGTTTTCTTATATATACTCTCTCTGTCAATCATTTCACAAAAGTTATCTTCAACCAGCTTTTTTATCTCAGTCTTACAGATATGCTTATCCAGCACCATTGCTATATTGGCAAATGGTGTAATCTCTTCTACAAGCCTGTTCTCCTGAAATACTACAGAATATCTGATATTATCTGTTACAGAACCACGGTCAGCCTTTTCAATCCCCATAAGTATATTTGCAAATGTAGTTTTGCCCGCACCTGATTGACCCATTATACATGTTACCGAACCCATTTTAAAAGTATGTGTCACTCCATCAAGTATAACATTCTCGCCATATGATTTTTTTATGTCTGATACTATAATATCCATTTTAATCCTCATTTATATCCATATTAACCATCATTGTACAGATACTTCTAATACCGGCAAACGCTAAACCGGATGCCAGACTAAGCTATATTAAAAAGCTGTTTTATATAATCCAATATTAAATCAATTATTAATATTCTCTGCTGCTATGCTTTTAATGTCCCTGTGCATAATCTTTTTAACAGCTCTATAACAAGAATACACAGCTTCTCAGCAATAAAACTTACAACAACTACCGTAATACTCCATGCAAATAAATCCGCAGTCATAATATACAGCTTTGAATAATACATCTGACTTCCTATAGAATCCTTTGTCAGCCCGATAACCTCTGCTGATATTCCTGCCTTAAAACACATTCCGACAGCTACCTTAAGACTGCTTATAATATAAGGATATACCTGCGGTACATATATGTATCTTAATCTTCTTAATATGCCAAGCCTGAATACCTGTGACATCTGTATAAGCTTTATATCACAATCTGTAATTCCACTTAATGTTCCCGAATATATCATTGGCAGTGTTATTATAAATGATATTATCGTAGCTGCATTTTGTGAATTGAACCATATAAGCACAAGAATTATAAATGCTGTTACCGGAACTGCCTTAAATAACTGCATTACCGGCTCTATAAACTCTCTTATAATGCCAAATCTCCCTGATATAATTCCAAGCACAACTCCAAGCATAAAAGAAATCACAAAACCTACAGCTATCCTTAATGTACTTGCTGTTATAATTCTATAATATTCCTGTGTTTTTATAAGTCCCACAAGCGCCTGCATTACATCCAAAGGTCCCGGAAATATAAAAGATATGTTGACACTTAGTGCTAAAAGCTGCCATATTATAAGCCATATTAATATTATTAATGTCTTTTTAATTATTTTCTTCATTAACGCATTATGTTTAATATAATTATACTCTGTCATATACATTGATAAACACTTTCGTAATACCATAGAGCAATGCCACATCCTCATCTGACCATTTTCGGATTACATTTCCAAATATATCATATTGCACGAGAACTTCCTCTGTCTCATCATCAAAGGATTTAAACTGTATCATTGAACATATATTATTCTTTTTTAATGATGAATATACATCAGGATAATCAACTACAAGTGTCATTACATTATTGACTCTGTTAGCATTATTCTTATCAAAATATCTGCTATAAAACCTCTTTCTTACATATTCAGCCGGGTCAGGTTCATATTCATAACTGCCAAATGTCCATACACATTTCATCTGCATACCTTTAAATATACTTATCCCATCAATACCTGTCTTATTAAGAAAATACTTAATAACCGTATCCAGCTCTTCCTGCGTCCTGGTGCACCTCAATGCATCTATTGTGTCACACAGAAGTATTGTTCTGTCAACAGGACTTAACTTAGGTCTTCCATATCCCGCATTAAGCTGTTTCATTGTCATGCCTGTAATATTGCCAAAAACTTCATTATCGTATACAATACACATATCCTTTCCACGCTCTTTGGCTATGTATAATGCACAATCCGCAGTCCTGAATAATGTCTCATAATCACGTCCATCTATAGGGTATGTCGATACTCCGACAGAGGCTGAAAAATCATAACCGTTTCTTTTGTCTTCAAGTTCATTCTTAACTCTTATAAGAAGTGAACTAAGAAGGGTCTTTACTTCATTTTCATTATTAATATCATTTAATAATACGGCAAATTCATCTCCACCGATTCTTCCGGCTATTCCTCTTCCCTGTGTATATTCCTTAATTGCCTCTGCAAAGCTTGTTATTACCTTATCACCAAAAAGATGTCCATATGTATCATTTGCACTTTTAAAATTATCAATATCCAATATCGCTATGTATAACTTCTTATCCAAGTTGCCTGCCGAATAGGAATTAATCATCTTTTTAAATTCCTTTGTCACTGCCTTTTTATTAAGAAGTCCCGTAGCTGCATCCTTATCAAATTCAGACACATCATACATAACATTTGTCAGTACCTGCATTCTGGCACTATGCTCTTTTATAATACCGACCGTTACAATTCTTTCATTACCACTTGTAATTGTCTCCCCCGCAAATGTAAGAAGATCCTCTCTTTCACCTCTTGACATAAGCGATGTTCTTAATGTTATCTGGAATTTTTCTGAACCATATTTGATATTATTGCATAATACCTCGAAATAATCTCTTTGTGTATCATCTACATATCCATTTCCAATAACCTTATGCATCCAGTCATCAATATAATCTTTTTCTATTATCTCTGATTTATCATTACGGTAACAGTATATTGTTATCATTCTCGATGAATTGTCATATTCAAATATCTTATCTTCTATAACATTAAGAATTGAACGATACTTTGTGACTCGTCTTAAATACATTTCAAAACGGCTACTTATTACAAGTATATCCTGCATCTGAAGATTATATATTGTTACCCCGGACTGTGATATATAACTGCCCTGGTTATATATTATAAACCACCTGTAATTGTCATTTTTACACTTTAATCTCAATATTACATTATAGCTATTGCCATCTTTTGCAATGAAATTCTTAAAATTATCAAAATCACTTTCATATACAAGCTGGTCAAATGAATCAAGAGCCTTATCTCCCATAATACGAAAGAAGTGCTCATCCCCCCTCACTATATTTAACTTCCCATCAATTGAAAAATTAGATTCTATAAATACTTCATCCGCCATATTGTCCTCATTTCTGATTTTTCTGATATAAAAAGGTCAGAAACCATAAAGACCTACACCCTTACAGCTCTGACCACTAAGTTCATCTATGACTTTTTTGTTACCTTTACCAGACTAATCATCTTATTTTCAACACTCATTACCTGAAATATGTATCCACCACACTCAGTTTCAAACTTTTCATTCTCATCAGGTATCTTACCCAGTTTATATATAAGATATCCGTTAATTGTATCAATATCCTCACAGTCAAACTTTATGCCAAACATATCCTCTATATCCTCAAGCGCTGTCTGCCCTTTCATAATATAGGTACCGTCAGGCTGTCTGCTTATCAGTTCCTGCTCGTCATCATATTCATCGAGAATGTTCCCAACTATCTCTTCAAGAATATCTTCCATGGTAACAATACCAGCTGTCTGTCCATATTCATCAACAACAACAGCTATATGCACCTTCTCAGCCTGCATCTCCTTGAATAAAACACTTATATTTCTCGTTTCAGGTATGCAATAAGCCTCAAAAAGCACCTTATCCTTAATCTCTGATAATGTCTTTTTTCTCATCGACTCGTCAACATATACTTTGAGAATATCTCTTATATGAAGAATACCGATAATGTTATCTATGTTATCCTGATATACCGGATATCTTGAAAAATTCTCATTCAGAATAAAATCAAAAGCCTCTTCAACCGTAACACTACAATTGATTGCAACAATGCTCTTTCTGTGAATCATAATATCATGCGCCTGTTTTTCACCAAACTCAAAAATATTATTAATCATCTCTGCTTCATTCTCCTTAAGAACACCGCTCTCATGGCCTTCATTAACCATATCCATTATCTCTTCTTCTGTTACCTTATCATCTTTTACTCTTTTAAAAAATGCCCTCTTTAAATTAGAAAATAACCCCTGATTCGTTTCCGCGGGATACCCATCGCTCATGTTATATTATCCTTTCATATTAAAAATCTCTACCGGATATAATTATTATATTCCGGATTGTTGTATTTCTATAAATATATCACATCCACAACCACTCGTCAAATTGTGATTGACCGAGCTGAAAGCGAGGGACGCTTCTTGAACGACAGTTCAAGAAGAT
>URAI01000075.1 GCA_900545725.1 uncultured Eubacterium sp. | reverse complement strand
CTCAGTATTGATTATAATACTTTCGGTACTTGCACTTCTTATGATAAAGTCGAGCCGTATCCAGAAGATAGAAGAGTATATGCCATATAACAGGAGCGGATATTATATGTCTGTAGCTGTGGTTGCATTTGCTGCTATATATATGGAGTGGCTTAGACCTGTACTGATTGACCATATGTGTGAAAGTGACATGTCAGTATATACTGCAGTGTCATTTGTAAATGATTATTATTTTGCAGGAAAATGGTTTCTTAATATGCCATTTGTCTGGTTTGTGACAATCCCTCTTGTGATATTAATGTTGTCGAGAGGAAAAGTTTCACAGCATATAAAGAGCAGACGCATGAGGGCATTGGCTGCCACGTTAATTCCAGCTGTTGTGATAATAATAAGAATGGTTATATATATGATAAATCCACCGTCACTTTTTGGATACCTGACAATGGATGAGCATATATGTGATATTACACAGGCGGCATTTGTGCCATATATGATTATGTTTTTACTGGATGTGGTCATGCTGGCATTTATTACATATGTGGCTGTCAATTCAATGTGTAGTGCAAAGCATATTATAATTGCAATAGCATTAAATGTAATTGCAGGTATTATAGCAATGTTTGTTGTGCATATGTTAGCAGGCGGCGTATATGTTGCAGCACTGTTATATATTGTATGTATGCTGGCTGATGTTGTACCAGTTGTTTATATGTGGTTTTTTATTAAGGAATAGTTTTGCACATGTCTATTTGTTTCTGAGCAGAACAAATAGTCTTTGATGGAAGAAGAAAACGTCAATGCAATATTTTATAGCAGGTAATAATTAAAAAATTATAAGATGGGTTGGATAGTGCATATACTATCCAACCCATTGTATTTATATAAAGAAATCAGGGCATTAGTAAATGCCTAAGCGAGAGTTTACGTCGTGGCGAAGCAGAAATAATCATATGACTAACATCTGCTCAGCCTGTACAAAAATGCAAATAAATTTGTGATTTCTATTTACTGATTAACCAGTTTAATTCCCTTAATATCAGTTGAAGCCATCATGGAATAATTAGTATAATATACAACGAATCCCGGCTTGGCGGCGGCAGGTTTTTTGACTTCCTTTTTAATTACATAGTCGATTTCAACTTTATCCTGTTCACGTCCTTTTGAATAATAAGCTGCAAGACTTGCAGCCTCTTCATATGTTCTGTCCGGAAGTTCTTTTCCATTAGTTCGTACAATTACATGTGAACCCGGCATCTGCTTGGCATGAAACCACCAGTCATTACCATTTGCAAAATGAAATGTAAGTTCGTCATTCTGAAAATTATTTTTACCAACATACATATCAAAACCATCTGATGAAATATAGTGAAATGGCTTGCTTGTAATTTTGATTTTTTTACCGTTCTTAGACTTTCTATGGATATATCCGGCTTCAATAAGTTCTTCTTTCAGTTCAACAAGGTCTTCTTCGGCTGTGGCAATATCAAGCGAAGTAGCGACAGATTCGAGATGTTTAATATCAGCAGAAGTCTCTTCGATGAGTTTGCTGTCTGCTTCAAATGTCCTTTTAAGCTTATTATATCTGTTGAAATATCTGACAGAATTTTCTGATGGTGACAGAGTCGGGTCAAGAGGTATCTCAATCTCTTCATTGGTATAATAATTTAAAGCCTTAAAGGACTTAGCACCTTCCGGAATATTGTATCCATAGGTATTGATTAATTCACCATAAATACGGTATTTATCACGCTTCTGTGTATCCTTAAGCTGCTTTTCCTGAATGTCTAATTTCTTATAAGAACGCTCTAGCGCTGTTGATACTATTCGTCTAAGGTCAGAGGATTTCTGACGGATACGGGTTAACATATCTTTTTCTGAATAATAGTCTCTTAAAAGCTCACTGATGGAATCAAAGTTTTTACAGTTATCATACATCGTCATCTTAATTGAAGAAAATTCCTTTGGTATATCATTTTCATAGAAAATATTAGGACAAAATTGTTCGTTTCTGATATCGTCCATTACATTTGAAAAAATGTTATAGATATGGAGCTTTTCATTATCATTAAGACAGTTGGCCGGGGTTGTATCATTAATTGATGCCTGATAGCATATCTCTTCTGCGACAATTGAGCTTATTCCGGTATAACTTGAAAATATAGCCTTACTTATAGCACAAGGTTTTGAAAATACATGTTTGGCAAATGTATCATATGTGCTTTCAAGAGGGTTTAATTTATTGACAGTATTAGGGATAAAATAAGTTCTTCCTGGAAGTACTTCTCTTACAGAGCTTACCTGTGCTGATACATGCTTGATACTGTCAAGAATCATATTGTTGTCATCACAGAATATGATATTGCTGTATTTTCCCATAAATTCTGCAATTAAATGCTTACGGCATAAATCCCCCATTTCATTAAGATGTTCTATTTCAAAATCAAGAATACGTTCAAGTCCCGGCTGGGTTATTGAAATAATTCTTCCGTTATTAAGATGTTTTCTTAACAGCATACAGAAATTAGGTGCCGTTAAGGGACTTGGTTTGTTATCGCTGGTAAGATAGATAAGAGGGAGTGAGGCATTTGCAGATATTGCAAGCCTGTATTGTCCGTTCTGAGTCTTAAAAGTAAGAAGCAGTTCATCAGCCTCCGGCTGGGCAATCTTGTACAGACGTCCTCCGGTTATTGTTTTATTAAGCTCTGATTTTATATTTGAAATTACAATTCCGTCTAATGCCATGTGTATAATAACGTCTGCCCGGATAAAAATGGGAGACACTCCTTTCTGTAGAAAACAAATTTCTTATAAATAGTAAAATTAGTTTAACACAAAAGTTATCAGTTGTCTTGTAATTTCTTGCCAAAATTGATAAACTATAAAAATGTATGTTTGCTATTTACATTTATTGTAAAGCAAATGTGCTGTTATTTGTCTGTAAGCAGGGAAAGATGACAGCAGGTGATAGAAAATGCCTGCGGAATGGAGACTAGTGTGAAAAATAAGCTTGATAGCATATTTTCCACACGGCTATTTGTTCTTGAGCAAAACAGATAGCCTTTGATGGCAGAAGAGAAATCGCCTGCGCGAATTTTTCTTCGCCTCTTCGCAACAAAGTTGCTCAGAAATGAGGAGTAATATGATTAATAAATTATTGATTGCCAACAGAGGTGAGATTGCGGTAAGGATAATAAGAGCATGCCGTGAGCTTGGGATTAAGACAGTGGCAGTATACTCACAGGCAGATGCGGAGTCATTACATACACAGCTTGCAGATGAGAGTATATGTATAGGTAAAGCACCGTCACAAGACAGTTATCTTAATATGGAAAGAATATTAAGTGCAACGATTGCAACGGGGGCAGATGCCATTCATCCGGGCTTTGGTTTTTTATCGGAAAATAGTAAATTTGCAAGCCTTTGTGAAAAATGTAACATCACATTTGTCGGTCCATCCTCTGATATTATAGCTAAGATGGGAAATAAATCAGAAGCAAGAAATACAATGAAAGCCGCCGGAATACCTATAGTAGAGGGAACAGACAGCCCGTTATATGATGCCTTGAAAGCAAAGGAATATGCCGATGCCATAGGATATCCTGTAATGATTAAAGCGGCGCTTGGCGGTGGTGGCAAGGGAATGAGAGTTGTCTATGAGCCTGATGAATTTATTGCGAGCTTTAATAATGCACAACAGGAGACTATAAAAGGCTTTGCCGATAATTCGATGTATATTGAAAAATATATAGAACATCCACGCCATGTTGAATTTCAGATACTTGCAGATAACTATGGCAATGTTATCCATCTTGGAGAAAGAGACTGTTCAATTCAAAGACGTCATCAGAAGATGATAGAAGAATCACCATCTATTGCCATAGATGAAAAGACAAGAAAAGCGATGGGCGATATGGCAGTTAAAGCAGCAAAGGCAGTAGGTTATACTAATGCCGGAACCGTTGAATTTCTTCTTGATAAAAATAATAATTTTTATTTTATCGAGATTAATACGAGAATACAGGTAGAGCATGGTGTTACAGAGCTTGTTACGGGTATTGACCTTATAAAAGAACAGTTAAGGATAGCTTCCGGTAACAGGTTAGAATACAGCCAGAAGGACATACAGCTTCGTGGACATGCCATTGAGGTAAGGATAAATGCAGAGGATCCCGATAGGAATTTTGCACCGTGTCCGGGAAATATAGATGTACTTCATATACCTGGAGGAAATGGCGTAAGAATTGATACAGCAGTATATACAGGATATAGGATACCTCCATTTTATGATTCCATGATACTTAAGGTTATGGCATATGATAAAGACAGAAAGTCGGCAATTAATAAGCTAAGAAGCGTACTGGGAGAGATTATAATTGAAGGTGTTACAACCAATCTTGATTTCCAGTATGACATTTTAAATAATAATAATTTTATAGAGGGAAGAATCAATACTGATTTTATAAAGGATAATTATGGCTATTAAATTAAAAGAGTTATTTAAAAAGAATAATAAAGACATTGATAAAGAAAAGAAAGTTCCGGCTGATGAGATACCGAGTGTTCCTGACGGATTATTTACTAACTGCGGACAGTGTCATGAGATGATTCTTACAGAAGATTTATATGCCGGAAATATGATATGTCCAAAATGCGGCAATTATTTTAAGGTTGATGCATATTCAAGAATATCAATGGTTACAGACGATAACTCATTTATAGAGTGGGACACTGATATAACGGAAAGCAATCCATGTGAATTTGATGGATATCTTAACAAAGTTGATAAGCTTAAGAAAAATACCGGCATAGATGAAGCTATTGTAACAGGCTGTGCAACAATCGGTGGAATAAAGACGGTAATTGGTATATGTGATACACGATTCCTTATGGGAAGCATGGGACATGTCCTTGGCGAGAAGCTTACAAGGGCAGTGGAGAGGGCAACGAAAGAGTCACTTCCTGTAATTATATTTACATGCTCCGGTGGTGCCAGAATGCAGGAGGGAATGGTATCGCTTATGCAGATGGCAAAGACCAGTGCGGCATTAAAGAAACATTCTGATGCAGGCAATCTCTATATTACAGTACTTACCGATCCTACTACTGGCGGTGTAACAGCAAGCTTTGCAATGCTAGGCGATATAATACTTGCAGAACCTCATGCACTCATCGGATTTGCAGGACCGAGGGTTATAAAGCAGACTATAGGACAGGAGCTGCCTAAGGGATTCCAGAGTGCTGAATTTCTTCTTGAGCATGGATTTATAGACAGTATCGTAAAAAGAGAAGATTTAAAGGATACATTATCTTTACTTCTTAAGTATCACTGTACAAATGGAGCTGACAGCATGGACAGGTACAAAAAATATCTCGATGATATTTATTCTAAGAAGATTGATATAGATAAAGAAGATAAAAATATTGATAATAAAAAGAACAATATAAGTAAGAATGTGAGTGCATGGGAAAGAGTTGAGATAGCAAGAGGAAGCGGCCGTCCATCGACACTTGATTATATTAACAATCTTACAAAGGGATTTTTTGAGCTGCATGGTGACAGGCTGTATTCTGATGATGGAGCGATAGTCGGCGGTATTGCGATGTTTGGAAAACAGCCGGTTACAGTTATAGGTCATCAGAAAGGAACTACTACAAAGGAAAATATCAAGAGAAATTTCGGTATGGCAAATCCAGAAGGATACAGAAAGGCATTAAGATTAATTAAACAGGCAGAAAAATTCCATCGTCCTGTTATATGCTTTGTGGATACACCGGGGGCATATTGTGGGATTGGTGCAGAGGAACGTGGACAGGGAAGAGCTATTGCAGATAATCTGTATGAATTATCCACAGTAAAGACTCCTATGCTTTCTATTATTACAGGTGAGGGAGGAAGCGGCGGAGCTTTGGCGCTTGCATTGACCGATGAGGTATGGATGATGGAAAATTCTGTATATTCAGTACTGTCGCCGGAGGGGTTTGCTTCTATATTGTGGAAAGATAAGAAGAAGTCACATGAAGCAGCAGAAAAGATGAAGATGACAGCAGACGATTTATATGAGCTTGGTGTGATAGAGCAGATAATTCCTGAATTTCCGGTGCTTTGTGAGGATAATATCAATCATGTAATGATGTATCTTAAGAGAAAAATAGCCACATTTTTAATAGAATATCAGGCAATGGATGACAGTGAGCTTATCAATAAAAGATATAACAGATTCAGGCGTTTTTAAATTGTAAATGATAAAATAAAATTTAAAATAGGTATAGATTTTTAAGCTTAAATATAGTAAACTCTATAAAGTGGTAATTAAAACTACATAACGTGGAAAGTGATATAGTTTTAAATGGTTTGTTAAATCACACATTATAATAAATGATATGTGGGTAAAAGCTGTTTTGACAACTAGATCATTAAACAGTATAAGGAATGGAGATTATTTAAGCATGGAATATAAGATAATAGCGGATGGAGCCTGTGACCTTTATGGAGAATGTGCGGACGGACTTGGCATTAAGATAGTCCCTTTTTATGTATCATTTGATGAGAATATATATAAAAAAGAAGGCGAGGAGGTTGGTATAAGGGAATTCTATGATGAGATGGTTAATAATCCATCAGTATTTCCAAAGACCTCAATGCCATCAGTACAGGATTATCTAGATGTATTTGAACCTGTTATCAAGGCAGGCGAGGCAATAGTATGCATATGTATTACAACTAAATTTTCAGGTTCATATAATTCTGCAGTCAATGCAAAAAATATGATTTTAGAAGACTATCCCGATGCTAAGATTGAAGTTATTGATTCTACACTCAATACAGTTGAAGAGGGGTTATTTGTAAGGGAAGCTGCAAGAATGAAAGCTGACGGCGTATCCTTTGAAGAGTGTGTTAAGACACTTGATAGAATTAAGTCAACAGGAAGAATTATATTTACAATCGGCAATATGGATTATCTTATTCATGGTGGAAGAGTAGGCAAAGTGCTTGGTGGTGCTGTAAATATGCTTGGGATTAAGCCTATGATTCTTATGAAAGACGGCGAGATATTCTCAAGTGGTGTGGCAAGAAGCCGTAAGAAGTCGATAGATAAGCTTCTTATCCAGATTAAGGAGCATTTTGTGAACAATAATCTTGATGTTAATAAGTATGAGATAGTTGTAGGCTATGGTTATGACTATGAAGAGGCTGTGTCTTTCAGAGATAAGGTATTAGAGTCTGTTAAGGAATATTCTGATATAAGTTCAATTGATATATACCAGATAGGCGCAACTGTTGGAGTGCATACAGGTCCATACCCACTGGGGGTTGGTCTTCTTGAAAAATATGATGCCTGATATATCTCATTCTCCGGCAAAGATTACGCTTTGCAAGGATTGCTAAGCCGCTGATATGCAAAAGTCAGCAGAGCGGACCGGCGGTCCGAAACAGAATTTGCGGGCGGATGTTGAATGGAAATTAAGTCATTAATACATTGAGGAATAGGGATTGACATGGCAAAGTTTACTAAACAGGCTATTATGAAGTGTCTGATGGATATGTTAAAGACACAGAGTGTTGAGAAAATTACCGTTAAAGATATATGTGAAACCTGTGAAATTAACAGGAATACATTTTATTATTATTTCAGTGATATATATGATGTTTTAGACAGTGTATTTGCCGAAGAGACTAAGACGCTGTTAGAGCTTGAGGATAATCTTACATTTTATGAGACTTATAAGAAAGCTGCTGCTATTATTATTGAATATAGAAAGGCTGTTATTCATATCTATAATTCTAAGAATAAGCAGATTGTAGTAAGATATCTTGAGAAGGTATCTAATATCCTTGTAAGACATTTTGTTGAAAATAGTGTCAGAGACTGTAATGTGACAGATGGTGATATCAGATATATTACAAGCTTTTACAGTTATGCAATAGTCGGAGTTACATCCAAATGGATTGAAGAGGGTATGCCGCCATATAATGTAGACCTTATAAAGAGACTTTCTGATTCATATGATGCAACTATTGAGAATATGATAAGTATATGTGAAAAAAATAATATGATATACAATGTGCGCTGATTGCAGAGCCACTGATATGAAAAGAAAAAGTCAGCTGGAATGGCTGGTGGCTTACAGCAGGATTGGCGGGCTGCTCCTGAATTTATAAAATCAGACAGATTAAGGTTGGTGTTGGAATTTTAAGCACCAGCCCTTTTTTGACTGTTTTATTTGTAATAAATATGGTGTATAATATTATTACATTCAAAAGACTATAGAGTGTATCAGACTATAACAGATAAAAATATCAAATCAGTACATAATAATAAAGTTAAATGCCGTAGATTAATCTGATATTCATCTTACAGAGTGAGTGTAATGCAGGTTGTTGTATCAATAATATAATAAAGATAGTCTTATGTTTTAATTATAAACCACAAAATCACAAAATAACAACAACTGCACAATTGAAAGTAACACGGCAGAAATACTTGGAAAGGTGGAATATTTATGAGCAAAAAATCATTAAAAGTAGGAGCTGCATCTATACTTGCAATCGGAGCCGGAGTTGCCGCAGCATCAGTTAAGACTAAAGAAAAGAAAAAGAAGACAAGACAGATTCTTGCTAAAGAACATAGTGAATACAGAAATACCGAAAGAGGAAAGAACGAAAAAAACAGTAAGGGCATATATTATTCAAATGGTAATTATGAAGCATTTGCAAGACCGGAAAAGCCGGAGGGTGTCGATGAGAAGAGTGCATACCTTGTAGGAAGCGGACTTGCTTCACTTGCAGCAGCATGTTTCCTTGTAAGAGATGGTCAGATGAAGGGGGACAATATTCACATCTTAGAGGCTATGGACATAGCAGGTGGAGCATGTGATGGTATCAATGATCCTACAAGAGGTTATGTAATGCGTGGCGGACGTGAGATGGAGAACCATTTTGAGTGTCTCTGGGATCTGTTTAGAAGTATTCCATCACTTGAAACTGAGGGCGCATCAGTACTTGATGAATATTACTGGTTGAATAAGCATGACCCTAACTATTCACTTTGCAGGGCAACTGAGTTCAGAGGAGAAGATGCACATACAGACGGTAAGTTTAATTTAAGCCAGAAGGGCTGTATGGAGATAATGAAGCTGTTCTTTACTAAGGATGAAGACCTCTATGATAAGACAATAGAAGATGTATTTGATGAGGAAGTATTCGATTCTGATTTCTGGTTATACTGGAGAACAATGTTTGCATTTGAAAACTGGCACAGCGCACTTGAGATGAAGTTATACTTCCAGAGATTCATACATCATATTGGAGGGCTTCCTGATTTCTCAGCACTTAAGTTTACTAAGTACAACCAGTATGAATCACTTATTCTTCCTATGCAGAAGTATCTTGAGGCGGCAGGTGTTAAGTTCCAGTTCAATACACAGGTAACTAATGTCATATTTGAATTTAAGGACGGAAAGAAGATTGCAAGAACAATTAAGTGTACAGTAGATGGTAAGGAAAAGGAAATAAGCCTTACAGAAAATGATCTTGTATTTGTTACAAATGGAAGTTGTACAGAGGGTACAATATATGGTGACCACACACATGCACCAGTAGGTGATGCTGAGGTAAGAACAAGCGGCTGCTGGAATCTTTGGAAAAATATTGCAAAGCAGGATGAAGCATTTGGACATCCTGAAAAGTTCTGTTCAGATATATCAAGAACTAACTGGGAATCAGCTACAGTTACAACAAGTGATGAAACAATTATTTCCCATATTAAGAAGATATGTAAAAGAGATCCTAGAACAGGTAAGGTTGTTACAGGTGGTATCGTAAGCTGTAGAGATTCAAGCTGGCTTCTTAGCTGGACAATTAACAGACAGGGGCAGTTCAAGGAACAGAAAAAAGATGAGGTATGCGTATGGGTATACAGCCTGTTTACAGATGTAGACGGTGATTATATCAAGAAGCCGATGAAGGAATGTACAGGTGAAGAGATTACAGCTGAATGGTTATATCATCTTGGCGTACCGGTAGAGGATATAGATGAACTTGCTAAGAATCATTGCAATACAACACCGACAATGATGCCTTATATTACAGCATTCTTTATGCCAAGAGCAAAGGGAGACAGACCGGACGTAATTCCTGACGGATGTGTCAACTTCGCATTCTTAGGACAGTTTGCCGAGACACCAAGAGATACAATATTTACAACAGAGTATTCAGTAAGAACAGCAATGGAAGCTGTATATGGACTGTTAGGTGTAGACAGAGGTGTTCCTGAAGTATGGGGAAGTGTATATGATATCAGGGATTTACTTGACTCATCAGTTAAGCTGATGGATGGTAAGTCACCACTTGAAATAGAACTTCCGGGCATACTTGAAAATATTAAGAAGCCTCTTCTTAAGACAATAAAGGGAACGGTAATAGAAAAGCTTCTTAAAGACCATAATGTAATTAAGGATTATATGGAATATTAATTGTATAGATATGTAGATATGTAAAGCGTAAAATAGCATCCACACTTTAATGCAAAGTGAATGGATGCTATTTTTTAAAGAAATTATTCATTTTTATTAAAAATATGATATGATAGTTTATAGCTCAGTCTGAGATGATACATTACTGTACATGTATGGGAAACATTATTGTCTCAGCAGGGGTTCAGGCTCTGGTCTGGATTACGCTGTGTGAGGACTGAAAAGCCGTTGATATAAAAAAGTCAGCATAGCTGACCGGTGGCTTACAGTAAGCCTGGCGGGCGTATTATGAACACAAAGAAATGAGGAAAAGAGAAGGAACATGAAAAAAAGAGAATCGTTTAAGAGCAGGTGGGGGTTTATTCTTGCCTGTATTGGTTCGGCTGTAGGTATGGGAAATATATGGATGTTTCCGACAAGAGTATCATTATATGGTGGTGGTTCATTTTTAATACCATATATTATATTTGTAGTGCTTATAGCTTCAACCGGAGTAATTGGAGAGATGAGTTTTGGACGTGCTACAAGGTCAGGACCTATTGATGCCTTTGGAGAGGTCTGTGAGAAGAAAGGGAAAAGACATATAGGTGAACTGTTAGGTGGGATACCGGTTATTGGCTCACTTGCGATGGCTATTGGTTATACGGTAGTTATGGGGTGGATATTAAAATATGCCATAGGTGCATTTACAGGTTCAACTTTAGCACCCGCTGATACAGCAGAATTTGCAGGAAGCTTTGGTACAATGGCATCGGCATTTGGCAATAATATATGGCAGATTGCTGCACTTATTATATGCATGATAATACTTATGCTTGGAGTAGGTGGAGGAATTGAAAAAGCTAATAAGATAATGATGCCTGTTTTTTTTGTATTATTTATTATACTTGCAATATATGTGGGCTTCCAGCCGGGCTGTGCTGAAGGGTATCATTATATATTCAGAATAGACAGACAGGCACTGGCTGATCCTAAGACATGGATATTTGCACTGGGCCAGGCATTTTTTTCATTATCGGTTGCTGGAAATGGAACTCTTATGTACGGTTCATATCTGCCAGATGAAGAGGATATTCCGGCTTCAGCAGGAAATGTTGCTTTATTTGATACAATAGCAGCCATGCTTGCTGCACTTGTCATAATTCCGGCTATGGCAACGACAGGTGCAAGGCTTAATCAGGGTGGTCCAGGACTGTTATTTATCTATATACCGGAACTTATAAAGTCAATGCCGGGTGGTACTGTTATATGTATAATATTCTTTGCAGCCGTATTGTTTGCAGGGATGTCATCGCTTATTAACCTGTATGAGGCGCCTATTGCAACAGTTCAGGAGAAGTTAAGACTTTCAAGAGTTCCAGCCTGTGCGATAATAGGGGTTATAGGAATTGTAGTATCCGTACTTATTCAGGGAATAGTATCTGACTGGATGGATATTCTTTCAATCTACATATGTCCATTAGGTGCAGGACTTGCAGGAATAATGTTCTTCTGGTTATGCAAAAGAGAATATGTTGAAGAACAGGTGAACAAAGGAAGAAATAAGAATTTTACAAGGATATTTTATCCATTGTGTAAATATGTATTCGTACCTGTATGCTTTATAGTACTCATATTGGGAATAGTACTTGGAGGAATCGGTTAAAACATATCTCAGTCAGAGATGAATAGCCGGAACAGCTGTTCGATGGCTCACAGCAGGATTTACGAGAGGATTCTTATGATAAAGAATACATATCGTGGGAGTGCGTATTACGGAACAATCCATAGATAGTATAGTTGGGGTTATTGCTTACAACATCAGAATATATTAATATAAAAATACAGCAGGCGGTTATGGATATCAGATACCTATGATATCCATAAC
>URAI01000074.1 GCA_900545725.1 uncultured Eubacterium sp. | reverse complement strand
GGTATAATTCCAGTCTATAACTCCATTTGTCATATACCACCAGCCGTAGTCATTAGAAGCGTCTATGATCACGCAAAGCATGCATATCTTTTTGGTTTTCGAATGCTTACTCTTGGATGGTCAGATGGAAGTACATTTCTGCCGGTAAACAGTATTCTTCTTTCTACAGAAAACAGGCAAAACCGTATCAACGAGGCTACGAAAGTTGATAAAAGAACTGTTGGTTACAGACACTGAAAGCTTTCCATGGAAAAAGGAACTCAAGCCATGCTTACGCTTTTAGATGCAGCCAGAAAAGCTGTAATTCCTGCAAAATATGTTCTTTTTGACAGCTGGTTTTCATAACCGAGTACTCTTCATGCAGTAAAAAATATAGGTTTCGATGTAATCGGTATAGTCAAGAAAACTCCAAAGATGTTCTTTCGCTATAACGGTGAAGATATGTCTCTAACTTCCATTTACAACAAGAACAAAAAAAGACGCGGAAGATCAAGATATCTACTCTCTGTTATGGTTGATGTTGTAAAAGATGGTGAAATTATTCCTGCCAAATTAGTTTATGTTCACAACCGCAACAAACGCAAGGAATATCTTTGTCTTATTTCCACTGATGTAAATCTGGATGAGAATGAAATCATCCGGATCTATGGAAAGCGTTTGGACATAGAAGTGTTCTTCAAGGTGTGCAAAAGCTACATTAACCTGAGCAAAGAATGTAACTCCCTTTCCTATGATGCAATGACTGCACATACTGCAGTCGTTTTTACACGATACATGATGTTGTCACTGGAAAGCAGGGAATCCAATGACAATTGATTCCTGGGCGAGCTTTTTCTATACTTTTCAGATGAAATGTCCGATATCACATAGATACAGGCTTTTCAAATGTTGCTTCAACAGAAAAATTCAAAAAAAGAAATCCTTATTTTTTATATGCTTTCCATAGGGGGCAGTGGGTACTTTTATGTGAATAAAATTTTTGAAAAATCGTTATCGTGTGTGATGAGATAGTACAGATAGATAACAGATAATATACAGATAAACAATAATTTATTAAGAGTAAAATTTGATGGCAGAGGTTGTAATGACTTCTGCCTTTTATATTAAGGAATGTGATTATTTATAGAAAGCGTAGCAATGATGAATGGTAGAATTTTATTAAATGAATGAATTGATAAAGAAACAATGTAGCCTAAATAGCACAAAGGTAGAAAATATTGAGGTTATACGGATTTGTCGGTTGAAAAAGCAACAAGAGGATGATATACTTAAAAAGTATATCTATGCTTGACTTTTTGATTTGCTGACAGGACAGAAAAATTGTGTGAAGCGATAGCTGCTGATGATAAAGCAATGAATATTGACGGTAACAATATGACACTTTATGAAGGGCTTGAGACAGATGTGCCAATAAAGACAGCAGCACAAAAATAAATCAAATAAATACCTAGAAATGGCTTAAAATAAGGAGGAAATGACAAGATGGAAGCATATAAATCAGAATTTATAGAATTTATGGTAGAAAGTGATGTATTAAAGTTTGGTGACTTTACATTAAAGAGTGGCAGAAAGTCTCCATTTTTTATGAATGCAGGTGCTTATGTAACAGGAACACAGCTTATGAGACTTGGCGAATACTATGCTAAGGCGATACATGAGACATATGGCGATGATTTCGATGTGCTTTTCGGACCTGCTTATAAGGGTATTCCAATAAGTGTTGTAACAGCGGTTGCATATGCTAAGCTCTATGGCAAGGAAGTGCGTTACTGTTCAGACCGTAAGGAAGAAAAAGACCACGGTGCCGATAAGGGAAGCTTTCTTGGAAGCAAGTTAAAGGATGGCGACAGAGTTATTATGATAGAAGATGTTACAACCTCAGGTAAATCCATGGAAGAGACAGTACCTAAGGTAAGAGGGGCAGCAGATGTTACTATAGTTGGCCTTATGGTATCACTTAACCGTATGGAAGTTGGCCTTGGCGGCAAGGTAAGCGCCCTTGATGAGATTAAGGAAAGATATGGTTTTCCTACAAGTGCAATCGTATCAATGGAAGATGTTGTTGAACATCTCTATAACAGAAAGTGTCAGGGTAAGATTGTTATTAATGATGAATTAAAGACAGCAATAGACCAATATTATGATGAATATGGTGTAAAATAATTAGTTGTTGAAAATGTAAAATAATCGACTAAAAATATTTGATAAGAAATATTTGATAAGAAATATTTGATAGGAAATTAAGAAATATAGAAAGAGGATTGTTATGGACGAGAAATTATATAAAAGAGTTAAGTCAGCAGGTGCATCTAATATTGTTTTTGGAATTATTTCGCTTGTTACAGGAATAACTACAGGTGTAATGCTTATAATAAGTGGTGCTAAGCTTCTTGCGCATAAATCAGAGACTTTGTTTTGATTTTGGAGAAGTTGATGAATAATAGAAAAGTTCGCAAAGCTATCAAGTGGGCATTGTTTATTATATACATAGCGGTACTTATTTATATCATGTTCTTTGCAGAGGAGTTGGGAAGAACTGAGAGCTCGGGAACTTATAGATATAACCTTGTTTTATTTAAGGAAATTAAAAGATTTCTTAATAATTCACAGCATGTCGGAAGAATGGCAGTATTTCTTAATGTTGCAGGTAATGTTATAGCATTTATGCCATTTGGTTTTTGTATTTCGCTGCTGACACACAATAGAAGAAAGTTTTTTTCAATATTTCTTGGATCGTTTGCATTAAGTTTAACAATTGAGACAATCCAGCTTGTATGTAAGATTGGATGCTTTGATGTTGATGATCTTCTCCTTAATACGATAGGCGGAATCTTAGGCTATGTTGTATTTCTGGCATATGATAAATATTTTGGAAAATACAGGATGTATAGGCGTAATAAAAAAAGGAATAATCAATAATGAAGTTATTTAATAAATATAAGTTTTCTGATAAAAGTCAGACTCTGGGTGGTATTATATCTTTGCTGATGGGGCTGTCTTCTGCCGGTATATTTATATACGGTATATATATTTCGTTTAAAGCACATGGCAATGCAGGTCTTGAGGTAGGAAGCATCGGTCTGTTAAGTCTTATGTTTGCCATTATGGGAACATTTATAGGACTTATCAGCTTTAAGGAAAGAGATAAATTTTATACATTATCAAAAGTAGGCTCGCTATTATGTGGAATACTTGCTGTATTTTTGATATCAATATGTTTTTTGGGATTTTAAAAGTTCATGGCAGGTTTGTTTTTGATACCATCAGGTATAAATGCAGCCTGCTATTTTTATAATATGGAAGAATGGAGAATTAAATTATGTTTGAAGATAATTTGGATGAAAGATATGGACTTGCTTTTGAAAGGATTAAGCAGATTAATAGTGAGTGTGATATATTACAGGATGGTTTTTGCGAGTATTTTAAAAGGGTGTCTGGTTTTATAATTGAGATGGATAAGTTAAAACATAATATAGATACTAAATGTTATGAAAATGCTGCTTTAGAAGAATTACAAAGGGTTAATACAGATTTATACAAGGATGTGCTTGACAGTACAGATGCTTACGATAAGAGTTTTGCCAATCCATCATATGCATGTGAAAGACTAGGTCTTGATTATGGCAGGTTATTATCATTTCTTTATATAGAGATAAGAGGAATGATTGTATATGTATACGAAAAAAGGACAGCACAGATGACTGCTGTGGCAGAGCTTTTTGTTGAGATATACTGTATGTTTGAACAGGCTGACAGACTGCCGGAATATAAGAGTGTGCTTGACTGTGTGTACTGGTATGTGAGTGATTATAGTGATGATATGATTGAATACAGGATAAGTGAAATGTTAAATCCTGATTATTCATTTGCAACAGATATTATAATGAACAGTGATCTTAATGATTTAAGATATCTTTACCGATTTGGTGAATATATAACAGATAATGAGATTAAAACGGCACGGTATCTTAATTCACTTTCACAGTCAGAGATTGAGAGCATGGCAGCTACATTTACAGAGGGCTATAGAATAGGCTTTGAGCTTGGCAATAAAGACATATCTAAGAAGAAGACAGTGAATATAAGATATTGTATAGGTTTTGAAAGACTTGTAAGGGAAGAGATTAAACAATTTGAAAAAATCGGACTTAAATCTACAATATACAGAGCAGCAGCTGACAGCATTAATAAGAAAATGCATATTAAGATTGGCTATGTTTCAACAAGCCCTAATAAGCAGATGGATTATGACCATAGATTTGACAATGCACTTTATCTTGATTCACAGTTTGTTGAAAGAAAACTTGGCGCTTTAAAGCTTGCATATGAAAAGAATAAGACATATGCGGCAGAATTTGGCGGACCAGCCGTTATGGAAATATTCGGTGAAGTGCCGTTTGAACCGGTCGATAAGCCGGAAAGTCTGCGCCTTGATGAGAAGCAGCAGAAACTTTCTGTTAAGTATAATAATGAGGCATCTGCGATTGTGAATACCTATATAAAGGGCGAGGAGAGAAGTTTTACAATAATTGCATATCCAATTCCTGAGATTGGTGATAATTATGAGCAGATATTTAATGAAACAGTTAAGATTAATACACTTGATTATGACAAATATAAGGTGATACAGCAGAATATAATAGAGGCACTTGATGGAGCAGATTATGTAAGTGTCAAGGGCTGTAATGGCAATACAACAGACATGAGGGTAAGCATTATGCCGATAGCTGATAAGACTTCACAGACGGTATTTGAAAATTGTCTTGCAGATGTCAATATTCCGCTTGGAGAAGTATTTACATCACCGGTATTAAAAAATACAACAGGTCGGCTTAATGTAAGCCAGGTATATCTTAATGATTTGAAATTTAAAAATCTCACGGTTGAATTTAGGGACGGTTTTGTAACTGGTTACAATTGTGATAATTTTGCCGATGAAGATAAGAATAAAGCATTTTTTAAGGAAAATGTATTATATAATCATGATACTCTTCCAATTGGTGAATTTGCAATAGGAACTAATACTACAGCTTATGTTATGGCTAATAAATATGATATTGTATACAAGCTTCCAATTCTTATTGTGGAAAAGATGGGACCTCATTTTGCTATAGGTGACACATGTTATTCAAGGTCAGAGGACATAGTGGTCTTTAATCCAAATGGAAAAGAAATAATCTCAAGAGATAATGAAGTATCGCTTCTTAGAAAGACACAGCCGGAGAAGGCATATTTTAACTGTCATACAGATATAACAATTCCATATGACGAGATAGGCTCAATCAGTGCCATACATTCTGATGGGAAAGAGATTAAGATAATAGAAAATGGAAGATTCGTGCTTGAGGGCTGCGAAGAACTTAATAAACCATTTAACTGTTAAATTATAGGAATTCAAGTGTGCTAACTGCTTGACTACAAACAAAAAACCAAGTACAATTAAAATGTAATGTCATTTCCTGTATAATGAATGATATATATGTTAAAATTGTGTCAAACAATTGTAAATTGCACAATTTTACCATTGAATATTATGAATAGTGAGAATATTGTTCATATTAATTCAGAAGGATTTAATAATATATCATCTTAGTATTTGGAAAGATATATATAATTATGGGCGTGTATATTATATAAACAGCATAAGGCTCATAATCAAATAAATTATATTAACTTTTTTGCAGGAATTGCCTGCAGGATGGAGGAAGAAAGATGTCTAAAGTAGGAATTGTAATGGGTAGTGATTCAGATATGCCTGTCATGTCTAAGGCTGCTGATATTCTTGACAAGTTAGGAATATCTTATGAGATGACAATTATTTCAGCACACAGGGAACCGGATGTATTTTTTGAATATGCTAAGACAGCAGAAGAAAAAGGATTCAAGGTTATAATTGCCGGAGCAGGTATGGCAGCACATTTACCAGGTATGTGTGCAGCAATATTTCCAATGCCTGTAATTGGAATCCCAATGCATACAACTTCACTTGGTGGAAGAGATTCACTCTATTCAATCGTACAGATGCCATCAGGAATTCCAGTTGCTACTGTTGCAATTAATGGTGGAGCTAATGCTGGACTTCTGGCAGCAAAGATTCTTGCAACATCAGATGCAGAGCTTCTTAACAGATTAAAAGCATATACAAAAGAGCTTAAGGAAAGTGTACAGGCTAAGGATGCGCATCTTAAGGAAGTTGGATATAAGAAGTATATGGAAGAGAAGAATAAGTAACAATTACAGATTAATTATTAATTTATATAGATTATACATAAAGGAAGGAGAGGCTACATAAGGCAGTATAACAGTCATTATACACATGTAGCAATTAGAAAAATGGATTACAAAAAAGCAGGCGTTGATATCGAAGCAGGATATAAGTCAGTAGAATTAATGAAAGAACATGTTGCTAAGACAATGAGAGAAGAGGTACTTACTAATCTTGGTGGTTTTTCAGGCGCATTTTCAATGGAGAAGTTCAAGGGCATGGAAAAGCCGACACTTGTATCAGGTACTGATGGTGTAGGAACTAAGTTAAAGATTGCATTTACAATGGATAAACATGATACAGTAGGTATTGATTGTGTGGCTATGTGTGTCAATGATATAGCATGTGCAGGTGGTGAACCACTTTTCTTCCTTGATTATATTGCATGTGGCAAGAATGAACCTGAAAAAATTGCCAATATCGTTAAGGGTGTTGCAGATGGATGTATCCAGTCAGATTGTGCATTAATCGGTGGTGAGACAGCAGAGATGCCAGGCTTTTATCCTGTAGACGAATATGACCTTGCCGGTTTTGCAGTAGGTGTTGTAGATGAGAAGGATTTAATAACAGGTAAGGATATCAAGGCTGGTGATACACTTATAGGTATTGCTTCAAGCGGTGTTCACAGCAATGGTTTTTCACTTGTAAGAAGTGTATTTACAATTACAGAAGAAGCACTTAATACATATTATGAATCACTTGGAAAGACTCTCGGAGAAGCATTACTTGCTCCAACTAAGATATATGTTAAGACTCTTAAGGAAATTAAGAATGCCGGCGTTAAGATTAAGGGCTGCAGTCATATAACAGGCGGTGGTTTCTATGAAAATGTCCCAAGAATGTTACATGACGGTGTCAGAGCTGTAATTAAGAAGGACAGCTATGAAGTTCCTGCAATATTTAAGATGCTTCAGGAAGATGGACAGATTGAAGAACATATGATGTATAATACATTTAATATGGGTATCGGTATGGTGCTTGCAGTAGATCCTGCTGATACAGATAAAGTATTAGAGGCTGTTAAAGCTGCCGGTGAGACAGGTTATGTAATCGGTACAGTTGAAGAGGGTGAGAAGGGAGTAACAGTATGCTAAGAGTTGCTGTTATGGTATCGGGTGGCGGTACCAACCTTCAGGCAATAATAGATGCCATTAATAATAAGACGATAACTAATGCTATGATTGTAGGTGTAATAAGTAATAATGCCAACGCATATGCACTCACAAGAGCTAAAGATAATGGCATAGAGGCCGTATGTGTTTCGCCTAAGGATTATGAAGACAGAGATGAATTTAATGATGCTCTTCTGGCTAAGGTTAATGAGTTTAAACCTGATTTAATAGTTCTTGCAGGATTTCTTGTTAAGATTCCTGAGAAAATGGTACATGAATACAGCCATAGAATTATTAATATCCATCCATCTCTTATTCCATCTTTTTGTGGTGTTGGTTATTATGGACTTCATGTACATGAGGAAGCACTTAAAAAGGGTGTCAAGGTTACAGGAGCAACTGTGCATTATGTAGATGAGGGAATGGATACCGGTGAGATTATATTCCAAAAGGCAGTTGATGTACTTGATACTGATACACCGCAGACTTTGCAAAGAAGAGTTATGGAGCAGGCAGAATGGAAGCTTTTGCCGGCTGCAATTAATATGATAGCTAATAAAGACACTGATAAACAGACTGATTAAGATTATTGTTCTTATGTACTCATGTTTTGTGGGTATGTAAGAACATACTTTATATATGAGCAGGAGTTATTTGTTATATATGTGGCTGATGGTATCAGATACGATTATATTATTAAAAAGGAGATTTACATATGAAAGTACTTGTTATAGGAAGTGGCGGACGTGAACATGTTATATGCTGGAAGATAGCACAGAGCAAAAAGGTTGACAAGATATATTGTGCACCGGGCAATGCAGGAATATCTGAGGTGGCTGAATGTGTTGATATTAAGGCTATGGAATTTGATAAGCTTGTGGCATTTGCTAAGGAAAATGATATAGATTTAACAGTTGTAGGTATGGATGATCCACTTGTTGGTGGAATTGTAGATGCATTTGAAGCAGAAGGCTTAAGAGTATTCGGACCTAGAAAGAATGCAGCAATATTAGAAGGCTCTAAGGCATTTTCAAAGGACCTTATGAAAAAATATAATATTCCAACAGCAGCCTATGAGACATTTACATCGCCAGAGAAAGCTAAAGAATATCTTGAGACTTCTAAGTATCCGATTGTGCTTAAAGCAGACGGCCTTGCGTTAGGTAAGGGTGTTCTTATATGCGAGACTAAGGAAGAGGCTATGGCTGGTGTTCAGGAGCTTATGATGGATAAGAAGTTCGGTTCAGCAGGTAATACTATTGTCGTCGAAGAATTTATGACCGGCAGGGAGATATCTGTACTTTCATTTGTAGATGGCAATACGATTAAGATTATGTCATCAGCGCAGGATCATAAGAGAGCATTAGATGGTGATAAAGGTCTTAATACAGGAGGTATGGGTAACTTTTCACCAAGTCCGTTCTATACTGAGGAAGTTGATGATTTCTGTAAGAAATATATCTATCAGGCAACTGTCGATGCAATGAAAGCAGAGGGCAGGGAATTTAAAGGTGTTATATTCTTTGGACTTATGCTTACAAATGATGGTCCTAAGGTGCTTGAATATAATGCAAGATTTGGGGATCCGGAAGCACAGGTTGTTCTCCCAAGAATGAAGAATGATATTATTGATGTATTTGAAGCATGTATTGATGGAACACTTGATAAGATTGACCTTCAGTTTGAAGATAATGCATGTGTATGTGTAATTCTTGCATCAGACGGATATCCTCTTGCATATGAAAAAGGTTTTGAGATAACAGGTCTTGATAACTTTAAGAACAAAGACGGATATTATCTTTTCCATGCCGGAACTAAGTTTAATGAAGCAGGTAAGGTAGTTACTAACGGAGGAAGAGTTCTAGGTGTTACAGCACTTGGTAAGACATTAAAAGAAGCAAGAGCTAATGCATATGAGGCAACAGAGTGGGTTGGATTTAAGAACAAGTATATGAGACATGATATAGGTAAGGCTATTGATGAGGTATAATTATATTTAAAATAGTATAAAATTATATGAATAATTGCAGAGCTGTTATTTAATATTGAAGATTAAAAGATAAGTTTAAGTAATTGTACAAGACATTTAACTTAATATCTTTGAATTAAATAACAGCTTTTACAAGATTGTTATAATTATTAATAATATAATTACAATGCAAATGATATACAGAATACGGCAGGTATAAAGTTTTCTTGATTTCAAATGAAAATGTTTTGGAGGATTAATGGGTAAATTATCACATAAGCAATTAAAAAAAATAATTAAAAAGTCAGTTGCATTTATTATGGCAGCAGGATTAAGCATGGGAGCAGCAAAAATTACAGGTATATATGGAGAGAATAGTTTTGTACAGGTACAGGCAGCCGAGTATGATTCTATGTTAGGAGAGTGTATAGCAGATTTTGATTTGTCAGATTATTATGAGCTTACACCACCGGAATATAATACATATTATCCATGGGAATGTGTGTGGTATGCCTGTGCAAGGGCAGAAGAGAAAGCTGGGCACAGGATTCCTGAAATAAGAGGACTTGGTAATGCGGCAGAGTGGTATGATAGGTCTGAGCTTGAAAAAGGAACAGATATAAGAAGTAATTCGATTCTTTGTTATGGTAAAAAAGCAGGTAACAAATATGGACATGTTGTATATATAGAATGTGTTAAGGATGGTACAGTATATTATACAGAAGCTAATGTAGATGGTGGAAAGTCAGATGAGCTTCGTTCACCAAGTGATGGCGTATTAAAGAAAACAACAGTAGATACACTTGAAGCTCCTGAAAATTTTCAGGGGTATATATATCTTGACAGATTTATAGATGGTGAGTTGATGCTCGGTGATGATAATTTATGGCATTTTTATAAAGATGGAAATATTAATACAGCATATACAGGCATGGCAAGAAATGAATATGGCTGGTGGTATATAACCGATGGCGAGCTTGACCTTTCATATACTGGACTTGCCGAAAATGATTATGGGTACTGGTATTTTAATGACGGATTTATTGCATTTGATTATACTGGTATGGTAAATATAGATGATGAATGGTATTATTGCCAGAATGGATATGTCAATAAAGAATATACAGGAATGGCATGTGATGGATATAAATGGTGGTATTTTAACAATGGTGAATTAGATACTGAATATACAGGAATGGCACTAAATGAATACGGCTGGTGGTATTTTAATGATGGTGAATTAGATACTGAATATACAGGAATGGCATTAAATGAATACGGCTGGTGGTATTTTGATAATGGTGTGCTTGACCTTAGATACACAGGAATGGCATTAAATGAATATGGCTGGTGGTATTTTAATGATGGGATATTAGATTTAAAATATACAGGTGTTGGTGAAAATGAATATGGTTTATGGTATTACAGAAAGGGCATTATAAGATACGATTATAATGGAACTGCTGTATATAATGATAAAGAATATACATTCACAAATGGACATGCAGATTTTTAATATTCTAGATATGTAAGTGTTAATAGGGCTGTTACATTAAGAAAAGTAATACATAATATGGATATAAGTATGATAATTTACCATATCCTGTATTGTCTTTATTAATGTAATGGCTTTTTATATATGTTTCGTCAACTGATTTAAAAAAATAAAATTAGACAGTTTTCAATAAATTGCATATTTTGTAATATTGTGGTTATAATATTAGACAGAAATATTTTAGGATATAGGTAACAGAGGGATATATGGCTAAGAATGTTAAAACTGTTAATAAAAATGCCAGATATGGCAATATGAAAAATTCTAAAAAAAGAAAACACAAAAAAAGAAGGCATATATTATTATTAACATCAATTCTTATGCTTATACTCACTGTATGCTGGTATATTGTAGATGCAAGCTATAAAGAAGATAAGAGCAAAGGATATACCAAAACAAAAGATGGTCAGTTGGCACAGGATGTTATACAGTTAAAAAGAGCAGAAAATATAAACCGTGATAATTCTGCATACAGCACTGGAAATTATGCTAATGTATATAACTATATTGATACGGTTAAGCCTGTAATTAACAATGACTTCGATATGACTATGGGAAATGATGGTTATTACAGGATGGCAGGTCAGAATAGATATAGCATTTTACAGCTTACAGATATTCATATTACAGGAACGGAAAGTGTTTATGATAAGGATTTAAAGGCGGTTCAAACAGTATATTCCATGATACAAAGAGCAGCACCTGATTTTATAATTCTTACAGGAGATGTGATATTTGGAACAGACGATTATGATGCAAATGATGGGATAAGGGCTCTTAATGTTATAAGTACACTGATGGATAAGATTGGAATACCATGGACATGGTGTTTTGGTAATCATGACCACAGCTTTTTTGACCGGTATACATCTGATATAATAGCTTCGATGGTATCACAGAGTAATACTTTAAGAATGTATAAAAACAATCCTGCTGTTAATGGTTATACAAATGGAACGTTCAAGCTGTATAATAAAAATGGAGCATTGATAATGGGACTTATTCTTATGGATTCAGGTAATATCATACAGAATACAGACGGTTCGTATGGATATGATTATATAAGGGATGACCAGACTGCATGGTATGAGCAGGAGGTTGCAGGACTTAGAGAAGATAATCCGTCGGTTTCATCATTGTTATTTTTTCATATTCCGCTTCAGGAGTATATAAATGCGTGGGATAGTGGAATTGTTGTATTCGGAACAAAAAGGGAGGATGTATATTGTTCATCGTATCATAGCAGCCTTTTTGACAAGGTAGTGCAGTTAGGCAGCACTAAAGCTGTGTTTGTTGGACATGACCATCTTAATGATTATGGCGCATATTATAATGGTATAGAACTTGTATATGGTAAATCAATAGACTATACGGCATATCCCGGTATAGAAAACAGTACAGAACAAAGAGGTGCTACGCTTATAAATATTACTTCAGATGGTAATTATTCAATAGTGCAGATGCAGTATGAATAAGGTATATGAGTTGATTGCAGAAAAAATAATGTTTTAATAAAAAAATGTTTTAATAAAAAAATAATGTTTTAATAA
>URAI01000073.1 GCA_900545725.1 uncultured Eubacterium sp. | reverse complement strand
TAAGAAAAATGTGATATATGCATTTGCAACAAGCATAGGATGTTCATTCATAGCGGCAGTAATAAATGTAATATTTGGAGTTATACTCGCATGGACACTGGTTAAATATGATTTTCCGGGTAAGAGAATATTGGACGGTTTCATCGAACTTCCATTCTGTCTGCCAACAGCAGTTGCAGGTATTACACTTTCAAAGATGTATTCGGATTCCGGTATACTCGGAGCACCGTTAGCAAAGCTTGGGATTAAAGTCAGTTATACACATATAGGAATAATAATAGCACTTGTATTTGTAGGTATTCCATTTGTAGTAAGAAATGTACAGCCGGTGCTTGAAAAGCTGGATGGCCAGTATGAAGAAGCGGCATACATATTAGGAGCCGGTCCGTCAAAGACATTTTTTAAAGTAATACTTCCAGAACTTATGCCATCAATTCTTACAGGTTTTGGACTTGCATTTGCAAGAGGTATTGGAGAATATGGAAGTGTTATATATATATCAGGCAACAGTGCCAAAGAACATACACAGGTTGTTTCTTATGTTATTATGCAGAAGTTGAGCTATATTGATTATTCATCAGCTACAGCGATAGCACTTGTGATGTTAGTAATATCATTTGTATTACTTCTTGCAATTAATATAATTCAGATGAGACAGGCAAAAAGAACTAATATTTTATAGAATGAAATGGAGAGGAATATGTACGAACAGGATAAATTAAACAAACGTAAAAAAATAACTAAATACATATTGATTACACTTAGCGTTCTTTTTGTTTTAATAATGCTTGTGTTGCCGCTTTTTTCTATAATATACAGTTCATTAAAAGAAGGCTTTGATGTATACATAAAGTCAATATCAACCAAATATGTGTGGAGTGCATTGTCGGTAACACTTATAGCGACTGTGATAGCGGTTATTATTAATACATTTTTTGGTTTGTGTGCAGCATGGGTACTTACTAAGTTTTCATTTAAAGGCAAACAGGTGCTGGCTACACTTATAGACATTCCATTTTCAATATCACCTGTTATTGTCGGACTTGCATTTCTTATGACATTCGGACGACTAGGCTGGTTCTATCCTGTTATAAGATGGCTTAATGAATTGTTGGGAACAAATATAAGGATAGCTTTTGCAATACCCGGAGTTGTTCTTGCAACTGTATTTGTAACTTTTCCATTTGTATCAAGAGAGATTATTCCGGTGCTTAATGCACAGGGAAAGGATGAAGAGGAAGCTGCGGCACTTATGGGAGCCGGTGGTTTGAAAATATTTTTTAAGATAACATTTCCTCATATAAAATGGGCTTTGATATATGGAATTATTTTGTGTACATCAAGAGCTTTGGGAGAATTTGGTGCGGTTAATGCGCTGTCAAAGACAAGAGGGGAGACATTTACACTTCCTTTAGAGATAGATGCATTATATATGTCAGGAACGGAAAGCTCAATAACAGCGGCATTTGCGGTGTCTTCAATTCTTGTAATTATTGCTGTTATAGTTCTGGTGCTTAGAAATATATTTGAATACATGGCAAAGAAGAAATCAGATATGGTGTAACACCATGCCAATGTGATTTTTAAATGACTGATAGACTGTGGTTAAAGTATCATCTGATATCAGGAATATTTAAAAATGGGATTAGAGGAGAATCATATGTATGTTGAGATGAAGAATATTTATAAACAATATGGTGATTTCAGGGCATCAGACAATGTAAGCTTTGGAATTGAAAGGGGCAGACTCGTGGCATTACTTGGACCATCAGGAAGTGGTAAGACAACACTTCTTAGGATGATTGCCGGATTAGAAACACCTAACTCCGGAGATATCTATATAGATGGCAGGAGAGTTAATGACATTCCGGCCTCTAAAAGAGGAATAGGCTTTGTATTTCAAAGTTATGCACTATTCAGATACATGACAGTATATGATAATGTTGCATTCGGGCTTGAATTACAAAAGGTTCCTAAAAACGAGATAAAGAAAAGAGTTATGGAACTTCTTGAGATTACGGGCTTGTCTGGAATGGAGAAGAGATATCCTAACCAGTTATCAGGTGGACAAAGACAGAGAGTTGCCTTTGCAAGGGCGTTGGCACCTAACCCACAGGTGTTGCTGCTGGATGAACCATTTGCGGCGATTGATGCAAAGGTAAGGACAGAATTAAGACTGTGGTTAAGACAGATGGTAACAAAGCTTGGAATTACAAGTATATTTGTTACACATGATCAGGATGAAGCCGTCGAGGTTGCAGATGAGATAATTATTACTAATCACGGAAGAATAGAGCAGATGGGAACACCGGCAGAGATTTATAAATCTCCTGATACACCATTTGTTGCACAGTTTATCGGACGTACTAACGAGATATCAGATTATTATACGTTAAATGGTTTTGATAGGATTGACAATGCTGTTAAAGCGGTTGTAAGACCGGAATTTGTCCAGATATCCAAGTTTGGAAAGCTTGAAAGATTTATGAGTGCGGCAGAGGAAGGAATTGTCGAGGATGTAGTGTTCAGAGGCAACCGTCTTGATGTTACAATTGATATTCATGGAATCAGGATAATTGGTGAATGGTCATTGGAAAAGGATTCTTTACAGATAGGAGAAAAGGTATCTGTGCTTATATACAGGATGTATGTATTAAGTGAAAACAGGACATATCTGTGTGAGAATAAAGAAATGTCAGTTGATGACGTATTCTATATTTAAAATCAGGATTGAATAAATCGGCTATTTGTGCCGCAGGTGTCACAAAAAAGCCTTTATTGCACAGCTGAATCTTTTATTTGGCTTGCGATTGTTCCATCATTAGAAAATGCCTGCGGAATGGAGATTAATATGCAGATAAGGGAAAAGAAAGTAATAGACACTGATATTCTTATTATCGGTGGTGGTACGGCAGGCTGTTATGCGGCACTTACTATTGCTGAAAAATCAGACTATTCAGTGGTAATTGCTGAAAAAGCTAATATAAAAAGAAGCGGATGTCTTGCAGCCGGAGTTAATGCAATTAATGCATATATTGTTGAGGGAAGAAAGCCTGAGGATTATGTTGATTATGCTAAAAATGATGCAGATGGAATAGTAAGAGAGGATTTACTTCTTACCATGTCAGAAAAGCTCAATGAAGTCACTGAAAAGATGGAAAAGCTCGGACTTGTTATATTAAAGGACGAGAATGGAAAGTATGTTGCAAGAGGTAACAGAAATATTAAGATTAATGGCGAAAATATTAAGCCTATATTAGCAGATGCTGTTAAAGCACTTCCTAATGTAACTGTTATCAATAGAATTAATATTACTGATTACATTGTTAAAGATAATACAATCACCGGTGCATATGGTTTTAGTATTGATGAAAAAGAGGTCGATGGCAGCCTGTCAGGAACAGCTTATAGAATCAATGCTAAAAAGGTGCTTTGTGCCACAGGTGGAGCGGCAGGTCTTTACAGACCTAATAATCCGGGATTTTCAAGACATAAGATGTGGTATCCGCCATTTAATACAGGCGCAGGTTATGCGATGGGAATTAATGCCGGTGCAGAGATGACTACATTTGAAATGCGTTTTATAGCTTTAAGATGTAAAGATACTATAGCACCTACAGGAACAATAGCACAGGGGGTTGGAGCAAAACAGGTCAATTCGCATGGTGAAGTATATGAGACAAAGTATGGTCTTACAACTTCACAGCGAGTATATGGAACAGTAAGGGAGAATATTGAGGGAAGAGGCCCTTGTTATTTAAGAACAGAGGGGATAAGTGAAGCACAGGATGAATCACTTAAAAAAGCTTATCTTAATATGGCACCAAGCCAGACACTTAAATGGATTGAATCAGGTAAGAATCCTGGTGAACAAAATGTTGAGATAGAAGGAACAGAGCCGTATGTAGTCGGAGGACATACAGCAAGCGGATACTGGGTCGATACGAAAAGACGTACAACGATTAAGAATCTTTTTGCGGCAGGTGATGTTGCGGGAGGATGCCCTCAGAAATATGTTACCGGAGCAATGGTCGAGGGTGAGATTGCTGCTGATACCATGGTTGATGAGCTGGACAACGCATCCGTTTTAAAGTCAGGTCAGGAAACGGTTATAAATAGTCAGATGTTACAGAATGGTAATTGGGAAAATTGTGCAGATGATGGAAATAAAGATGACTTTGATATGAAAATTGCTGAATATAATAAAATCCTTAATTGTCATGACAATGTATATACAACTGAACAGTTAGAGGATGCCATGCAGAAGGTAATGGATACATATGCTGGCGGAATAGGAAGCCATTATCAGTTTAATGAGAAGCAGTTAGAGCTTGCAAAAGAAAAGATAGAACATTTACAGATACTTGCAGAAAATATCAGTGCCGATGATATGCATGAATTAATGTTTGCATATGAATTAAAGGAAAGACTTACAGTGTGTCTGTCACTTATTGAGCATCTGAAAGCGAGAAAAGAGACAAGATGGCATAGCTTTGATGAGAATCTTGATTATCCTGAAAAGAGTGATGAATGGCTTAAATATGTCAATTCTGTTAAAAAGGATGGAAAGATACAGATTATTACAAGGAAGATTGTAGGAAGGGGCGAAGTATATGAGCATAGCAATAGATAAGGTCAAATGCAAAGGCTGTGGAGGCTGTATGGATGTCTGTCCCGGAAGTCTTATAAAAAAAGATGCAGATGGAAAGGCATTTATTAAATATCCGAGGGACTGCTGGGGCTGTTGCTCATGTATAAAAGAATGTAAGTTCGATGCCATAGCATTATATCTTGGAGCCGACATGGGAGGCATGGGCAGCAGGCTGACAGTTAAGGCAAGAGATAATTTCCTTGACTGGAATATTACAAAAACAGATGGAACTGTTGATACTATAGTTATTAATAAAAAAGAATCCAACAAATATTAAAGAAAACGGAGGAAAAAATAATGGGAGAATTATCACATCTGGATGCTTTAGAGGCAGAGGCGATATACATAATCCGAGAGGTTGCGGCGGAATGTGAAAAGCCTGTAATGCTTTATTCAATAGGAAAGGACAGCTCAGTAATGCTTCATCTTGCAATGAAAGCATTCTATCCTGAGAAGCCGCCATTTCCATTTTTACATGTTAATACAACATGGAAGTTCAAAGAGATGATTAAGTTCAGGGATGAGCAGGCTAAGAAGCTTGGAATCGAAATGCTTGAATATATCAATGAAGAAGGTGTTAAGCAGGGAATTAATCCATTTGATTACGGTTCAGCTTATACAGATATTATGAAAACGCAGGCTTTAAAGCAGGCACTTAACAAGTATGGTTTTACTGCTGCATTTGGCGGCGGCAGACGTGATGAGGAAAAGTCAAGAGCAAAAGAGAGAATCTTCTCTTTTAGAAATGAAAATCACGCATGGGATCCTAAGAACCAGCGCCCTGAGATGTGGAAGCTTTATAATTCTAAGATTAATAAGGGTGAAAGCATAAGAGTATTCCCTATCTCTAACTGGACAGAAACAGATATATGGCAGTACATAAAGAGAGAAAATATTGAAATTGTACCTCTCTACTTTGCAGCAGAAAGACCGGTTATTGAAAGAGACGGTAATATTATCATGGTAGATGATGACAGACTTAAGTTAAGACCGGGTGAAAAGATTGAAATGAAGAGTGTGCGTTTCCGTACATTAGGCTGCTATCCACTTACAGGTGGTGTTGAATCAACAGCTACAACACTTGATGAAATTATTGACGAAACCCTTTCAGCAGTATCATCTGAACGTACAACACGAGTTATAGATAATGAAGCTGCCGGAAGCATGGAAAGAAGAAAGAGGGAGGGTTATTTCTAAGATGAGAAGTTTACTTAAATTTATAACATGCGGAAGCGTGGACGATGGAAAATCAACACTTATTGGACATATTTTATATGATGCCAAGTTATTATATGCAGATCAGGAAAAGGCTCTTGAACTTGACAGTAAGGTAGGAAGCCGTGGTGGTGCTATTGATTACTCTCTTCTACTTGACGGACTTATGGCAGAAAGAGAACAGGGTATTACAATTGATGTTGCTTACAGATATTTTACAACAGATAACAGAAGCTTTATCGTTGCAGATACTCCGGGACATGAAGAATATACAAGAAATATGGCGGTTGGTGCATCATTTGCTGACCTAGCAATTATTCTTATAGATGCTAAGCAGGGTGTACTTGTACAGACAAGAAGACATGCAAGAATATGTGCTCTTATGGGTATTAAGTACTTCGTATTTGCTGTAAATAAGATGGATCTTGTAGGCTATGATGAAGCAAGATTTAATGAGATTAAAGCACAGATTGATGAACTTGCAGAAGAATTAAAGCTTGAAAGTGTATATATTATTCCTGTATCAGCTACAGAGGGCGATAATGTAACTACTAAGTCAGAAAATATTACCTGGTATAAGGGTGAGGCTATATTACCATATCTTGAAAAAATTGATGTAACTGAAAAGAAGAAAGAAGAAGGCTTTTATATGCCTGTACAGAGAGTATGCCGTCCTGACCATACTTTCAGAGGCTTTCAGGGACAGATTGAATCAGGAAGCATTGCTGTTGGCGATGATATTACAACACTTCCTAGTAATGAGCATGCCAAGGTTAAGAGTATTCTTGTAGGAGATAAGCAGTCAGAGTCGGCATTTATGGGTCAGCCTGTAACAATACAGCTTGACAGGGAAGTTGACGTATCAAGAGGCTGTGTTCTTTCAAAGGATACTAATCTTCCATTAAGCAAATCATTTACATCGACAATTCTCTGGATGGACGATAATGAGCTTACACCGGGTACAGATTATCTTGTTAAGCTTGGAACAAAGCAGATTCCTGCCGTATTAAAGGATATCCAGTATAAGATTGATGTTAATACAGGTGAATTTATTCCTGCAAATGTCCTTAGAAAAAATGAAATCGCAGTATGTGATATTTCTTTACAGGAACCAATAGTCCTTGATGAATTTAAGAAACATAAAACTCTCGGTGAGCTTATATTAATTGACAGAATTACTAATATGACATCTGCTTGTGGTGTTGTTGAAAATTCATCAGTTGATGACAGCAAGGATATTAAAGCTGCATTTGTATATGGAAGTCTTAAGGCAAATGGAGATATTTTTGAAGAGTTCTATTATAACCTTGATACTATGACAATTAACAAGGTAAGAACAACTGATAAGACTTATACTGTAGGGGATGAGATTCCAGTTACAGGTGACAGCTATCATTATCCTGACAGCTTCGATATTGTAGTTCTTCGTGATAAGGTTGCCATTAAGATTCGTGACAGAAAGGTTGTTAGTATCGACAGTCTTGCTGCTTATGAATATTCCGACGTTCCTGTTATTAACGGCAGAGGTTTTGCAGTTAATGTGGGATGTGAAGTTGAACTTGAAAAGTTCAAGCAGGACCTCTCTAATGAAGAAAAGAATTATACAATCAGCAGTGAATTCTTTAATAAGTGGGTTAAGTTTGAAACTTATAGAAAGATTGTATTTAAGGATGATATATGGGATTAAGTGTCAGGTTTAATTTATAATTTAGTAATATTAATATGTTGAAAAATAATTGGATTGTAATGTATTTATTATATCTTAATTTGAGATACTCCCTTCATCTATAGGGGATTGACTAAGCATCATAGTATAAACTTATAAGTGATATAACAGGCTGGTAATGTTTTGTAAGGCATTACCAGCCTGTTGTTGTATTTGTGTATGGAAATATAGTGCGAAAAAGGAAATTTTAATGTTGATATATATTTGAAAATGCTTTATTCTATTAATAAAGTTAAGTTCGTGTTATATAAATATTCAAATAAGTATAGATTTTGCTGATGTTATAAATATACCTATAATGAGATATATTAATCTGATTATATATTTATATCAGAATAACAAAAAGAGGCTTATTCAGCCTCTTTAAATAGCACCACTGTGCGTAAACAATGTCGGTTAAAACCTTATTTGCACTCACCTTGTAAGCAATATTATAATAACACATTTTAAGAATAATGCAATAGAAATGGAGATTAATTTAGAAAATAATGCTGAGGAGATTATTATGGGAAAAAAGATGTATATAGGAATTGATATGGGAACAAGTTCTGTCGGAATGGCAGTTACAGATGAAAATTATAATTTATACAGGGTAAAAGGAAAGGACTTCTGGACTTCAAGGTTATTTAAGGAAGCCAGTACTGCTGCTAATAGAAGGACAAACAGGGTAGCGAGGAGAAGAAGACAACGTGAACTTGCAAGAATGGGGATTTTGCGTGAATTGTTTTCAGAAGAGATTAATAAAGTTGATGAAGGTTTCTTTGCAAGACTTGATGAGTCAAAATATCATATTGAAGACAGAGATGTGAAGCAGAAGTATGCATTATTTGCGGATAAAGGATATACAGATAAGGAGTATTATAAGGAGTATCCAACAATATTTCATTTGCGTAATGAACTTCTACATCCCCAAAAGGATTCGTATGATGTAAGATTAGTATATCTTGCCATTGCCAATATGTTTAAGCACAGAGGAAATTTTCTTAATGAAACACTTGATATAGATAAGATAACAGCAAATGCTGTGGATGTGTACAGTCAGCTTATTGAGCAGCTGGATTTATACTGTATACAGATGCCTGTCAGCATTGATATAGGTAAATTAATTAATATTATCGGTGAAAATGGGATATCAAGAAGTAAGCGTTTAGAAAATGCCAGTAAGTATCTTGGGATAACTAAAAAAGATAAACAGTCCTATGAAATATTAAAATTAATCTGCGGTTTAAAGGGAATTTTATATAATATATACGGCGAAAATGTAATTGATGAAGAAAATAAGAAATTCAGTATCAGTTTTACGGATAGTAATTATGAGGATGAAGAGACTCAGGCAAAAGATATACTTGGGGATGAATACTTTGAGCTAATTGAAATTATAAAAGAACTACATGATATAGGTGTACTTTCGGGTATTATAAAGGGACATAAATTTCTGTCTGAAGCGAGGGTTGAATTGTATGAAGAACATAAAAAAGATCTTGATATGCTTCAGCAAGTGCTAAAGAAATATGATAAAAATGCATATGATGAAATGTTCCGTGTTATGAAAGAAGGTAATTACAGTGCTTATGTAGGAAGTGTAAATGCACGTGGCAAGAATAAAAAAATAAGAAGAAATGTAGGAGAGGGAAAAAAGGGGAAAAATGGAAGAAGTCAGGAGGCTTTTTATAAGTATGTAAAGACGACACTTAAAAATTTTCCTGACGATGATGAGAACATAAAAAATATATTATTTAAGATTGAAAATGAAACATTTATGCCAAAACAGCTTACAGCATCTAATGGAATAATACCGAATCAGCTACATGCGGCAGAAATGAAAGCCATTCTTACAAATGCAGAAAAATACCTGCCATTTTTGCTTGATAAAGACGAATCAGGTCTTACTGTATCTCAAAGAATATTGGAATTGTTTAAGTTTCATATACCATATTATGTAGGACCACTTGGTGCGGCTGGTAAGAATGTGTGGGCAAAGAGACGCAAAGGAGAGGAAAAAGGCAGAATATATCCTTGGAATTTTGAAAAGAAAATTGATACGCAGGAAGCAGCAGAAGAGTTTATAAAAAGAATGGTCATACATTGTTCGTATATAAAAGGGGAACATACTTTGCCTAAGCAGTCACTTCTATATGAGAAATTCACGGTATTGAATGAATTAAATAATCTTAAAATAAATGGAACAAAACCTGATGTTTTTGTTAAACAGGATATATATGAGAATTTATTTAAAACAGGTAAAAGGGTTACATTAGATAAATTAAAAAGCTATTTATACAATAATTCATTTATAGACTCAAAAGAAGTTATGATTACGGGAATTGATGGTGGATTTAATTCTTCATTAACATCAGTTGGAAAGTTTATAGGAATACTGGGAGAAGATTTATTTACAGATTCAAATCAGGCTATGGTAGAACAGATTATATTCTGGGGAACAATTTATGGCAGTGACAAAAAGTTTTTAAAGAACAGAATAGAAAAAGAGTATAAGGACAGATTAACACCAAAGCAGATTAAACGTATTCTGGGTTTCAAATTTAATGGATGGAGCAAGTTGTCTAAGCGTTTTTTAGAGCTTAAAGGTAGTTGTGAATGTGGTGAGTGTTCAATTATTCAGGCACTTTGGCAGACAAATCATAATCTTATGGAACTTATGTCTGACCAGTATGATTTTAAAACAAATCTGATGGAATTATCTGAGGAAACCATAAAACCACTTAGCGAATGGACAATAGATAATCTGGAGGACTATTACATGTCGGCACCTGTAAAACGTATGGTATGGCAGACAGTTAAGATGTTAAACGAAACATGTGAACTGACAGGCAGGGTACCGGATAAAATCTTTGTTGAAATGCCAAGAGAACATGAAAGCGGTAATGAGCGTAAGGCTTCAAGGAAGAAAAAGTTACTTGATTTGTATAAGGCAGTTAAGAGTGAGCAAAAGCAGTGGGCAGAACACAAGATAACAGAAATTGATAAAAGGGATGAGGCTGATTTCAGAATAAAGAAATTGTATTTATATTATATACAGCAGGGAAAGTGTATGTATAGTGGTGATACAATAGATTTAGACCTATTGCTTAAAAATAACAATATATATGATATAGACCATATTTACCCAAGACATTTTATAAAAGATGATAGTATAGATAATAATCTTGTTCTGGTAAAAAAAGAAATTAATAATCATAAGAGTGATAAATATCCATTAGAATCTGATATACGAGAAGATATGTCAGGCTTTTGGAAGTACCTGTGTGAAAAGAAATTCATTACAAAAGAAAAATATAACAGACTTATGAGAACGGAAAAATTTTCAGCCGAAGAAAAGGCTGCATTTGTAAACAGACAGTTAGTTGAAACAGGACAGGGAACTAAAGTAATAACGCAGATATTAAAACAGGCCTTTCCAGATACACAGGTAGTATTTGTAAAAGCACGTATGGTAAGTGATTTCAGACATGAGTTTGGAATAAATAAGGTCAGGGAATTAAATGATACACATCATGCTAAAGATGCATATCTTAATATAGTTGTTGGAAATACATATTATACTAAATTTACTAATAATCCAATTAATTTTATGAAAAATGCTGAAAAGAATCCTGAAGATGTACAGTATAAGTATAACATGGATAAGATATTCAGATATAACGTAATAAGAAATGGGGAAACAGCATGGATTGCAGATAATGGAGTAACGAAGCAGCATGTTCTTAAAACAATTAATAGAAATACTGTGACAATAACAAGAAAAACAGAGGAGGTACATGGAGCATTATCAAATAAGGTGACTGTGTGGAGCAGTAAATTAGCTAAAAAAAATCCAGATGCATATATGCCGGTTAAGACAACTGATGAGAAAGCATGTGATGTTACAAAGTATGGTGGTATTACAGCAATAGCAAACTCTGGATATACACTTGTTGAGTATAATATCAATGGAAAAATGATAAGAAGCATTGAGGCATTGCCTGTGTATCTTGGAAGAAAAAATATGCTGACTGAGGATAAGATAAAAGAGTATTTGCATGAAAAAATCAGAAAAGAATATAAGAATAAAACGGTAACAGATTTAAAGGTTTGTATTTTATTTATACCACAGAAGTCAAAGGTCTGTGTAGATGGATTTAATTATTATTTAGGAGGTGTAACGGGGAATTCTATATATTTAAGTAATGCAGAACCATTATATTTATCAAAAGAGGATGAAGAATATCTAAGAAAAATTATCAAGGCAGTTGGTAAAGGATATTATGAGGAAACAGATAAAAATGGTCAAATTATTATCACCGGTGAAAGAAATATGGAATTTTTTAATACATTGGGTTCAAAGCTAAATGCCAGACCATATAATAATAACAGATGGAATATATATAAGATAATGGACAATAAAGAGGAAATATTTGCCGGATTAAGTATCGAAAAACAGTGTTATGTAATAAATCAGATTATTTCATGGATTAATTCAAAAACTCAGAATGTTGATTTAAGTGATATAAAAGGAAGCAGTCATTCGGGTACAATGACTTTAAATAAAAAAATATCAGATTGTAGCCAGTTTGAACTCATTTATCAGTCAGTAACAGGTATGTATGAAAAAAGAACAGACCTGTTAAAGCTATGAACTGGCGTACAGTGGTTGTCTCAAGAAGTGCTAAACTTGATTATCAAATACCCTTGCAGCTTCGTACAATATAACTGCAAAGCGACCAGAAGGTTTTCTGCTCATAGTAGCTTGTTTCAATATTCTACCGGAACGAGTACAAAAACAGCGGAATATATTTCATCCTGTCACTTCCTGTCTGGTTTAATGGTTTTTTTTCCTGCCAGGCACAGAAAATATAATAATTTCTCCGCGGCTTTTCTTCCAGGATGGGAGAGTGCCGCGGAGAATTTTTTGCGAAGAAAGAATTGTTATAGCTTTTGTAATTCCGGGAAAACCTTTATCTAAGAAAAAAATACAATATTAACATGAATATCATGA
>URAI01000072.1 GCA_900545725.1 uncultured Eubacterium sp. | reverse complement strand
TAAAATTCCCAATACAATCCGCCACTTCCCCTCTACACCCCGTATTTCAACAAATCACAATTTATCGTACAACCGCATGGCTTAAGATATAATTTATCCACAGTGATATATATTTTGCCTTTAAATGTACACCGTCACTTGTATATTCAGCATTTAGCTTACCTGTACCGGCTTCATCAAATGCTTCATTTTCATCCAGCCAGAACACATTGACATTATCAGCCAATGTCTTAAGCTTTTCATTTCTTTCATTAATATTGACATTATTAATATCTGTACCGGCTTCATCCTTACTCTGTGTAACATGCATAATACTCTGCACATATATTATTGCCTGTGGCTGTAACTGTCTTATTCTGTTGACAACATTAGCATACTGCTGTAAAAATGTATCAGCAGTTCCTGTTCCCACTTCGTTAATTCCAAGCATTATATATACTTTATTAAATGATGCACTCTGAAGTGCCGCATCTACTGTCATTGTCTGTCCATTGATATTTGCAATAGGTGCATCCATAACCTTCCATATACTCATACCAGTATCCACGAAGAAGTTAGTATTAGCTAACCCTCCATACATCTGCAATGCTACGGTTCTTGAATCCCCTATAAACAATGCATCTGAAAGATATGACTCATCTACCGCTGTAAATACAGGATTGGCTGTTGTCGGCGGTATGGTCTGCTGCTGGTCATTATTTACAATTACAAGACCATTGGCATCTGTTTCCACCTGCTGCCCATTTACACCTGTTATTCCCTGTGTATTTTCTATAAGTGAACCATCGGGATTAGTAAGCACGACCTCACCGGTTACTATCTGTGGCTGTGTCTGTTCTACAGCCTGTGTTGTCTGTGTATTCACGCTTTGCTGGCTTACCTGTATATCGGTCGTCTTATTTCTGCTTCCAAGCAGGCTTTGTATCATAAAAACAACCATATATAAAGAAAATGAAAATCCAAAAATGATTATAAAATTATATTTCTTTATATTATGTCTTACTCTTACTTTATCTTTTATATTTAATTTATCAAGAATAATATCAATTATATAATCCATCAACTCTCCGTTTCCAACCCATTTTATTACAAATGCAGTTTCAGACTTTCTGATATAATATGTTATTTTCTACATATTTCTAAACCATATAAATCACAGCACATATTATTTTACAGCTTAAAATCTGAAATATAAAAATGGATTACTTGCAGATGTCATTATTCTATATACTGAAACCCAGAATATTATAAGAATAATTACTGTTACTGCAAATGTCTTCTTATATTTCTGATATAATTTCTGCGGCAGTGAAAAACTGCATATTATCGCAAGCAGAAAGAATATTCCATATTGCATAATTGCCGTTTTATAATCATTTGTATTAATAAATGGCACATCGGAATGCCCAATAAATGGAAACAGTCTTTTAAAGTATGTTCCTATATCACTGAGATTTTCTAATGCAAATACCATCCAGCTCATAGGTATAATAAGCATTGCATATATATGTGACAGTATATTATAACGGTCAAGAATCTTTAACAGACCTGACTTCTCAATAGTCAGAAGTACAAAAAATATCAGTCCCCATAATACAAAATTCCAGCTTGCACCATGCCACAGACCTGTAAGAGCCCATACTACAAATGTATTAAAGATTGTCCTTGCCTTTCCTTTTCTATTGCCGCCAAGCGGTATATATACATACTCCCGAAACCACGAGCCTAATGTAATATGCCACCTTCTCCAAAACTCTGTTGCCGAACGTGACATATACGGATTATCGAAATTTTTCGGAATATTAAACCCAAGCATATGTCCAAGTCCTATTGCCATTAATGAGTAGCCATAGAAATCAAAATATATCTGGAATGTATATGCAAACATTGCCACCCATGCCATAGGTGTAGACATCCCCTCTATTCCATACATCTGTGATGTAGTCCAGCATGAACCAAGCATATTTGCAATAATCATCTTCGCACCAAGTCCCAGAGTAAATATCTTAATTCCCTCTTCAAATTTTTCAAGGGAGTATGACCTCTTTCTTACCTGCTTTGCTATATCAGAATATATAACAATAGGTCCCGCAATAAGCTGTGGAAACATCATAAGATATACACCGAGATTAATTATATTTTTCTCCGCTTTTATCTTATCCTTATATACATCTATCACATATGAAACAATCTGAAATGTATAAAAACTTATTCCTAATGGAAGTGTAAGAGAACTTTTTATGCCCGTAAAAAATGTAAAGTATTTGTATACAAACAGCATGGCAAAATCATATACCAATCCTATAATCAGAAATATTGTCTTCTTTCTATTATCGTCACTTTGCTCCATACGGCTCTGTATCTTACAGCCCTCAATAAATATGGCAACAACATAATTTACAATTAACGAAAGAAGTATAAGTGGAACATATTTTAATTCACCTACTGCATAAAATACAATACTTCCTAAGAACAATATTATATTTTTTAACTTTACCGGCACCAGATAATATATAATCAGAAACAACGGTAAAAATATAAACAAAAATTCTTTACTGCAAAATAACATAAGTACCTCAAATTCATTACTGCCAGCATCTGTAATATTATGGCAGCCATAATCTATCCTTTAATGTGCTTTAGCATACATCTGTTTTAACATAGCTATCTCTTTTGCATACCCTTCCATGTCATTTGGTGTCTCAAGATACATAGGGATATTTCTAAGTTTTTCATTGCTTACAATATTATTAAATGTATCTATACCTATATAACCTTTTCCAATTAATTCATGCCTGTCTTTGTGGCTTGCAAAAGGATTCTTTGAATCATTAAGATGTATCGCACACAGTCTGTCTAAACCTATCACCTTATCAAGTTCATCTATAACACCATTAAGGTTATCCACAATGTTATATTGTGCATCATAAATATGACATGTGTCAAGGCATATTCCCAACTTGTTATTTAATTCCACCTTTTCAATAATCATTTGAAGTTCTTCAAAACTCCTGCCAATTTCAGTACCCTTTCCTGCCATAGTTTCAAGCAGCACCTTTGTATGCTGATTTTTATCAAGAACCTCATTTAACATCTGTGCAATATATTCTATTCCTGTATCAACACCCTGTTTTACATGGCTTCCCGGATGAAAATTATACATATTCCCCGGAATATACTCCATTCTCTTTAAATCATCTGCAAATACCTGTTTTGCAAAATTCCTTACATCTGCATCCGCTGAACAGGCATTTAAAGTATACGGTGCATGTGCAAGAATTATATTGATATTATTTTCTTTTGCAAATGTCTTAAATGCCTCTATATCCTTCTCATCTATTGGTTTAGCTGCCCCGCCTCTGGGATTTCTTGTAAAGAACTGGAAAGTATTGCCCCCAAGCTTTACAATTTCCTTTCCCATATTTAAAAATCCTTTTGATGATGAAAGATGACATCCTATCTGTAACATATTTTCTCCATTCCATTAATCATATACACCTGCTAACCCTCAAGAAGTGCCTGATATATATCTCTTTTCGACACGCCTCTGTCTTTGGCTGCTGCCTTCATTGCTTCCTTTTTATCCATTCCCTGGTTAATATACATATTAACATGGTCAGTTATACTCATATCCTCCCATGCCGACTGCTGCTCTTTTATAATTTCGCTTCGCTCTTTTCCTTCTATTACAAGCACATACTCCCCTCTCGGCTCGTTAATGCCATAATATTCAACTGCCCCGCCAAGCGTAATAAGCAATGCATTCTCATATCTTTTTGTAAGCTCTTTACATATGGTAAGCTCTCTACTACTTCCAAGCACTGCCTCAAGCTCTTTAAGTGTCTTTACAAGCCTGTGTGGTGCCTCATATATAATTATAGTTCTTGTCTCATTTTTAAGCTCATCAAGTATCTGTCTTCTCTCCTGCTTATCTGCCGGAAGAAATGCTTCAAATGCAAATCTTCTTGTCCTTCTTCCTGACATTGTAAGTGCCGTAATACATGCTGCAGGACCCGGCAGTGATGTAACATTAATACCCGCCTCATGGCACTGTCTTACAAGCTCTTCACCAGGATCTGATATTCCGGGTGTACCCGCATCTGTAATAACTGCCACATTCTTACCTGATAACATCTTATCAACAAGTACTCTTGCCTTCTCCACTTTATTGTATTCATGGTAGCTTGTCATAGGTGTTTTTATCTCAAAATGATTAAGCAGCTTAATACTGTTTCTGGTATCCTCTGCTGCAATTATATCAACTTCTTTTAATGTCCTTAATACACGGAATGTAATGTCCTCAAGATTACCTATAGGAGTAGCACAAAGATATAACATTCCCCTGTCATTAATAGTATTTTTCAAACTAATCCTCATTTCTACAGTTATATTTTAACTAATACATTTCCAACAATTCCTTAGTATATGTCCCATCATGGTTATATACAACTAACGCCGGTTCTACCGTAAGCTGGCTGTTACCGCCTTTAACTGCTTCGATAAGCACCATATTAGCTTCCTTATCTTCATAAGGATGGATAAGCCTTATTCTTTTAGGCTCTAATTTATACTGTACCATAACCTGAAATATCTCAACAAGTCTTTTAGGTCTGTGTACCATATAAAAATGCCCTTTCATCTTAAGACACTTTGAAGCCTCTCTTATAATATCATCCAGGCTGCATAACAATTCATGTCTTGCGATTGCTTTACTATTATCAGGATTTACAATTCCATGATTCTCATTCATATATGGGGGATTGGTTGTAACAATATTAAAAGAAGCTCCACCAAATATTTTTGAAGCTTCTTTTATATCTCCCTGCACAATTCTAATCTGCGCATCCAGCTTATTAAGTTGTACATTTCTTATGGCAAGCTGTGCACTAACATCCTGTATTTCAAGTCCTGTATATACAGCTTTTGGATTCTTCGCCTGCATAAGTATAGGAATAACTCCATTTCCTGTACCCATATCAAGAACCTTATCACAAGACTGTGCCTTTGCAAATGAAGACAAAAGCACAGCATCCATTCCAAAGCAGAAACAATCCTTATTCTGTATAAGCCTGTATCCATTTCTTTGCAGATCATCTATTCTCTCATTATCATTAATCATCATTGATGTGGGATTTTCCTTCCTTCTTTTCTAACTTTTCAAGTTCTTCAAGCTCTTTCATGTTATTTTTATCAAATGATTTATCAATTCTTCTTCTAGGCTTGAACTTAAGTTCAGAAGCAGCGTATTCCCTTACTTCCTTCTCATCATCATCAAGACTTACTATTACTTTAACTCTCTGTCTTAATACGCTTACACTTGATACTTCTCCTTTTAATTTATCAGGTGTAGTTACCATATCTCCAACATTAGGAAGTTTGCTATTAAGCTCTTCATAAGTATCCTGTTCGTTCTTAAGACAGCACATAAGTCTTCCACATACACCGGATATCTTAGTAGGATTAAGTGACAGATTCTGTTCCTTTGCCATCTTAATAGATACAGGCACAAATTCCGGCATATATGTAGCACAGCAAAGCGGTCTTCCACACACACCAATTCCCCCTCTTATCTTAGCTTCATCTCTTACACCAATCTGTCTTAATTCAATTCGTGTCTTAAATACTGCTGCAAGATCTTTTACAAGCTCCCTGAAATCAATTCTTCCATCTGCTGTAAAGTAAAAAAGCACCTTATTATTATCAAATGTATATTCAGCCTTTATAAGCTTCATGTCCAGCTTATGCTTTGCAATTTTTTCAAGACATATCTTATAAGCTTCTTTTTCTTTTCTCCTGTTTTCAGCTTCTCTTTCATCATCCTCAGGTGTTGCAGGTCTTATAACCGACTTAAGAGGCTGTATAACCTTATCATCCTCAACTTCCCTTTCAGAAAGAACAACAGAGCCATATTCAATACCTCTTGCAGTCTCTACAATAACATGTTCTCCAACCTCAATATGATATTTGCCCAGTGCAAAGAAATATATCTTTCCTGCCTGTCTGAATCTTACACCTATAACCTTAATCATTTATTATCTCCATTTCTATTTACATTAATCCCAGCCACACTACATCGCCTCTTTAATTGCCATAATAAGCAGCTCTATAACAAGATCAAAATTAACATTTGCTTTAAGTCGTATCTTTACTTTATCTATAGAATTAAGAATATCCTCCAGGCCCTCATAAGAACATCTTTGAGCCTGATTTTTTATAAGTGACATTTCATTTTTAAATATCACAAGATTAGCATCATTAGTACTCTTAAATACTAATACATCCCTGTACCACATTGCCATAAGGTCAAGATAATCATCTATTGTCAGCTTATAATTAGCAATATTTTTAACCTCTGCCATAATCTCTGCCGTGGACATCTCATCCGCATATCTTATTACATGCATTACCTCTTCTTTTAACTTGGCAAATTCCTTAGACGATACTATAGTCTGTGCCCTTCCTATTCTTCCCTGTGCAAATGCAGCTGCAAACTTAATCTCATAATCTGTAACATCATAATTATCTTTTAAGTACTTAGTGACCGTTGCATCGTCTGCCGGTCTGAAATCAAGCCTTACACATCTTGAAAGAATAGTCTGTAAAAATATATCTGCATTAGTTGTTATAAGTATTATTATGCCATATTCAGGCGGTTCCTCAATAGTCTTAAGAATTGCATTCTGTGCCTGCTGCGTAAGCTTTTCTGCTTCATCGACTATATATATCTTATAAGGGCTGCTATAAGGTCTGATCTGGATATCTGATATAAGCTGTTCCCTTATATCATCCACACCAATGCTTCCCGGCTTTTCATGTGTCACCCATATAATATCAGGCTGGTTAAAGGAATCTGACTGCTTACATGAATGACATTCATTACATGGCTCTATTCCTTTCTTTTCACATTGAAGAGTCTTTGCAAATATCTGTGCTGTCATTTTCTTTCCAGACCCAAGTCCTCCATTAAAAATATATGCATGAGAGATTTTATTCATTTTAATAGCATTCTGTAAATGCTCCTTTATACTTTCATGTCCATAAATATCTGTAAATTTACTCATACTATTCTCCATTTCTGAATAACTTTGTTGCGAATAGGCGAAGATAAATTCGCACAGGCGTTTTTTCTTCTGCCATCATGACGATCTGTTCTGCCCAGAAACAAATAGCCGGCTCACATGTGAGCTTTGGAAATTCAGCATATCAATCTGATTATTCACACTATCCTCATTTCCATCAGGTTGTTATATCAAGCAACAATCCTCTTATATCATCAATCTTTCCAACGATTGCAAGATGATCCTTTTCATCTTTAACAAGTTCACTTGCAAGCTCATCAAGATTCTTATCCACAAGCTTTATAATACCATATACTCTGTGTCTTCCTCTCTTATCAAGGAAATTCTCTCTTGAAAACTTATGTGACCTGTTTACAACTTCATTTAAAAAGCCCTTAACAAGTTCACGATACTTTCTCATATCCTTAATATCCATATGCTTCGATATCTTATTGCCCTGTTCAGTAATCTCTTCCATCATTCCTGACAGCCTCTCCTGAAGATCCTGTTCCTCTATATTACTAATCAGCGTAAATTTAAAGCTGCCATCGGATTTTTCAATTTTTCTCTTAGCCTCGGTTCTTTGAACTTCGGATACATCATTAACTTTAATATCCACGTTATACCCCTTTTATATAAATCCGTTATATTAATTCCTCTATATACGCAATATTTTATAAACTGCAATATCTGATTTCACATAATTCCTTAATATATGTATTTTATGCCATCTTTGTATTAAACCAGATTTTGTACATATCTAATCATATAATTATATTATCATATATCCGCTCATAAATAAATACATGATACCATGAGTTTAACATTTTAATATAATATTAAGTTTAATATTTTAATATGATATTAAGTTTAACATTTTAATATGATAATAAGTTTAACATTTTAATATGATAATAAGTTTAACATTTTGAATAAGATATTAAGTTTAACATCCATAAATGAGCACATTTAAAATATTGCACAAATTTGTCCGTGTTACAAAGACATTTTTTCAATTGATTTGACGTAATGTAATCAGGTCACGGACAACAAAGATTGTTTTTGTGCATTTATCTGTATTTGCCTATTTATAGTTTAACATTTTCAATTCTAATAAATTTATTATATATCTTATATTCTTACATAATTATTTAAGAATTTCTTTTTTTATCATATTAATGCAGTCCTCAATATTCCCATTATTACTAAATCTTTTCACAATACCCGCCTGCCTTAACTTATCCTCTCCAAAATCTTTATCATCGGCAAGAAATCTTCGGCATAATTCGATATATTTCGGTGATTTCTGCTGATTTTCCCTGTCAATTGCACGCTGTAATCGTATTCTATCATCTACCTCTATATATATCGGAAGAATATGCTCCTTTCCAAAATAGCTTATAAATTGTTCATAAGCCTCAAGTGTTCCTATTACTATGTATCTGCTTCCACTGTTAAGATCTATCTGTCCATCATCTGCCGTAAAATATTTCCAGACGCCATATGCAGTATTATAACATCTAAGCTCAATAATCTTATTAAGCTTTTCCATCTCCTGTTCCTTTTCATCCGTCACAAAATTATATTCCACACCATCTGTTTCGCCATCCCTTCTGGGTCTTGTTGTATACAATACAACGTTAGTAAGGCCTAACTTATCATCCTCCTTAAGTTTTTTATATATGCTGTCTTTTCCTGACGAGCTTTTTCCCATAATAAATACTATTTCATACATACATTTCTCCATTCCATAATAAATATATTAAGTTGTCAGCAACACTCTATAAAATGCCTAAACTCTAACTTCTTTAAACTTCTAATTTACGATTACCTGATATCTGTAATTATTATTCATATAGTTGCAGCATACTTTTCTTATTTTCAAGATTCACCCGCAAATCTTATTGCAGACCGCCGATTATCTGTGCTGCCTTTTCATATCAACAGCTATTAAATTCTCTCAGAGCATATATCAACATATATCTTATCCGTACTTTTTTCAACTCCCATAACTTCAAGTCCCATATTAACACCAGCGATTATATTATTTACTATATCATTTGTATATTCCTCTCCCGGATTGACTATAGGTATTCCGGGCGGATAAAAACATACCATTCCTGCTGCAATACTTCCTGCTGCATCTGTTATATTTATCTTTTTTCTCCCCCCTGATGATATCGTATCATAAATATTTAATCTGACCCTTGCCCGATTAAGTGTAAGACTCTCTTTCTTTTCATTTACAATACAATTATTGTCTTTATCAATATATTTATTATTTACAATATATTGATTATTTACAATACCTGTATCTTTCAGTTTATCTATGCAATTCCAGCCACCTGCCATATTAACATTTCTGTTGTCAGTAACCTTAAAATACATATGATAATTTTTATCAATTTCTTCCAAAGCCTTTGCAAAACGCTCATAATATTCCTTTGTATCACCTATGCTTGTCATTGCAATAATATATTTTAAAGAAGACATCTCTAGTTCAATATGGTAATTATTATATAATATCTCCTGTAACCTTTTTCCATCATCCACAACAAGTACAATCTTGGATATATCATTAACAGGAAGAAGATATATATTTTTAAGCTGTGACAGCCTGCATCTTAACTGCTTTAACTGCTTTATATAATTTTCAAACAATACATGTCCGTTTTTTTCAATAATTGATATGCACCTGTCAATTCCTCCCATAAGTATATAAGATGGGCTCGTTGACTGGTATATATTCCAATAGAATTTTACCTTATCCTTGTCAATTCTGTCTCCATTAAGATGAAGAAGGGCTGTCTGTGTAAATGAAGGAAGTGTCTTATGTATGCTTTGTATTACAGCATCTGCACCGAGTTTTACTGCACTATCTGGAAACTCCCTGTGAAAGTTAAAATGTGCCCCATGTGCTTCATCAACAATTAAAACTTTTCCATACTTATGTACTACATCAGCAATTTCCTTTATATCAGATACCACACCCTCATATGTCGGTGATGTAATAATAACTGCGCTTATTTCACTGTGACTATCAAGCTCTCTTCTGATATCCTCAACTGCAACAGCTCCATAAATCCCCGAACTGCATATATTATTATAGGTATTTCCATATATATTTCCGGATTTGGCAATCTGTTCATAATATTCTTTATCAGATTGTTGTACATCTTTAACTAAAACATTAGTAAATTTATCACAATATGGCTTAGGATACAGATATATGGGATTTAATTCATTAAGATACATTGCATTATATACAGACACATGACAATTTCTTGACACCAGCACCGTATCATGCTTCTTAGTTGCCCCACATATGGCAGATAATATTCCTGCACTGCTGCCATTTACAAGAAATAACGTTTCATCTGCACCAAATACACCTGCCGCCCTTTCAAATGCTTCTTTTATAATCCCATCTGCATGATGCATATTATCAAATCCGGTAATCTCTGTTATATCAAGTCCATATGGGTTACCCATTTCAAAAAGCTTAGTATTCCTTTTTGCTCCCGGCATGTGCATAGGAACATAATCTTCTCCACAATATTCATAAAGTCTGTCTAAGATATCCACAATTCACTCTCCTTATTACCATTTTCCCGTGTGTAAATTCTTTTTTGCACAATTGTGATTATTATACTACCATTTATTCCGCAGGCGTTACAAATAATTCTTATCTCAGCTCCATATCTGACATTCACCTTGCGATTCCTCATGCATTATAAGATGCAGACGGCACAAAGCAGTCCTTATCTCAACCCCGTATCTGACATTCACCTTGCGATTCCTCATAATTTATAAGATGCAGATTGTACAAAGCAGTCCTTATCTCAGCTCCGTATCCGACACATTCACCTTGCGATTCCTCAATTCATTGCAGTTTTGTTACAAAAAATGTCCGAAACAATCCAAATAAGCTATTAATTTTACATCATCTCCATAAAAAAAGGTTACCCAATAATATCATATATAACATACATATCTATTATCTTAATTGCTTAATAAATATCTATACTATATAGCATATATTATTGCGGTAACCTTTAATATCACTTTCTATTAAATGTCATCATCTATACATTGACATGTTACTCCGTAACCTTTAATACAATCTTTTCTACAGCCTTACTTCCAATTGCATCTGTTACTTCATATTTAATATCATATTCTCCAGCCTTATCAAATGTATACTTTCCAACTGTAATTATATCATCTGAAATATCATTTCCACAGGTATCTGTTGCAGTTACATCCTTAAGTAAATCGACCTTTTCACCGACCTTTGTAGTTATATCCTTAGCACCTTTGATTTCGGCACTATAATCCTTCCATGGATTATCCTCATCAGGATCTGTAGGATCCCAGTTAGCATATTTGCTGTCAACAGGAATCTTAATAGAATCCGGCTTACCAAGCGGTCCAGGATTAGATGCATTATCATATATATCTACCTTTGTTCCGGCAGGACAATTATCATATAACCAATATACATCTCTGACACACATTCTTACACATCCAAGTGATGCAAATGAACCAAGCTTATTATATTCTTCTGTCTCTAATGAGTCGTTTGAAGCTGTAAGATATGGTACAGAATGAAACAGATAACCACCATCAATTCTAAATGCATAATGTCCATACGTTCCATCTACCATAAGTCTCCATACATACTTATCCGTAGTAGTATATCCATCTCCTGTAATTGTCTCTTCACCTTCTCGTCCGCAAGAAGCAGCAAATGCCTTAACCGGAATTGAATATTTTCCATCATCATCAATTCCATATACAGTAACACAGTTAGCGGCTCTGTTTACCATAATATAATATGGAAATTCAACATCATCAGGAACCTTATAATTAACTTCTTTGCTTTCAGGTTCTTTATCTTCAACCCATACAACTTCCTTTGTTTCTTTCTCTTCATTTTGTGTCTGCGTTTCCTGAACTATATCGGATGAATTATCTTTTTTACCAAATAGATTGCCAAATCCTACGGCATTATTTATCTTAATCACAGCAAATGATACTGCCGCCACAATAACACCTATTAAAATAATCCATGCAAGTAATGGTTTCCAGTTTCTCTGAAACCAGTTTTTTCTTCTGCGAAGATATTTATAATTAATATTTCCTTTGCTCATATCTGTCCTCTTTTTTCTTTTCTAAGGTATATATTGTCAAATATTTTATATATTATTACTATAAACGTCAAATATAGAAATATGCACAATATAAAACATTATCAATACAATAACCTTTTATATAATAACACAATAAAATAATATTTCAATAAAAAATTATTATTTTTAAAGCTTCCTGAAAAATACCATTTTTAAAATATCTGACAAATAAATATCATTTTTTTTACTGCAATAAAAGAATAACATAATTAAAGAATTAAAGAATGTAAAACAATGATATCTCAATTTGGCACAAAATCTGAAAAAGTTGCAAAACTTAGATAACTATTATTTATTCATCATTGAAAAATATATAGAAATTACATAAAAAAAACACTATAAATACATAACGTATCTATAGTGACAAGTGCCTAGAACCGGAATCGAACCAGTGACACGAGGATTTTCAGTCCTCTGCTC